>DAOURZ010000399.1 GCA_030627475.1 Deltaproteobacteria bacterium
AACTTGCGTTCGCTCCCTGGAATATCTATCTGATACCAATGGTAATATTGTAAACAAAAACGGAAACTGTAATTTATTTATATATCCCGGTTATAAGTTTAAAGTTGTAGATGCAATGATTACAAACTTTCACCTGCCGAAGTCAACACTTCTAATGCTTGTATCAGCTTTTGCAGGCCACAAAAATATTCTTGATGCCTACAGCGAAGCAATTAAAAAAAGGTACCGGTTTTTCAGCTATGGTGATGCGATGTTTATTGCATAAACCCTTAAACCACCACATATTCACATGACTGATTTCAATGTAGTTGCGAAATGCAACAAAACAAGGGCAAGAGCAGGATTACTTCATACTCGTCACGGTATTATTGAAACTCCTGTATTTATGCCGGTTGGAACACTTGCGACAGTAAAATCATTGTCCCCTGAAGAACTTCTGAAAGCCGGAGCTCAAATAATCCTTGGCAATACATATCATCTGTATTTAAGGCCCGGATGTGAAGTGATAAAACTGTTTTCCGGCCTTCATAAATTTGCAAACTGGCACAGACCGATTCTGACCGACAGTGGAGGGTTCCAGGTTTTTTCGCTTGCAAAGCTCACAAAAATAAATGAGGAAGGCGTTACTTTTCAGTCCCATATTGATGGATCAAAGCATTTGTTGACTCCTGAAAAGGCTGTTGAAATTCAGATCTGTCTCAACTCGGATATAATGATGTGCCTGGACAACTGTATTGCCTACCCATCAAACAAAAATGAAACAAAAATTTCAGTAGAACTAACTTCAGCATGGGCAAAAAGATGCAAAAAAGTCTGGGATGAAAACAAAGGCGACCAAAATTTACTGTTCGGAATAATTCAGGGAGGAATGTTCAAGGATCTTCGCAAAATTTCTATTGAAGAGATAGTAGAAACAGATTTCAACGGCTATGCGGTCGGCGGATTGAGTGTAGGGGAACCGAAAGATATAATGTTTGATATTGCAGAATTTACACTCCCTGTTCTGCCGGATACAAAACCAAAATATGTAATGGGAACGGGAATGCCTGAAGATCTCATAGAGCTTGTTTCTCTTGGCGCAGATATGTTTGACTGTGTTATCCCGACAAGAAACGCCAGAAACGGTCAGATGTTCACAAAACACGGCACAATAAATATCAGCAATTCACGTTTTAAGCATGACACTGATCCTGTAGAAGAAGGCTGCACATGTTATACCTGTCGTAATTACTCAAGCGCCTATTTGCGCCACTTGTACCTGTCAAAAGAGTTGCTTTCCTATCGTTTGAATACAATTCATAATATTCATTATTATACAAATCTCATGAAAAAAATACGGGAAGCAATATTAAATAATGAGTTTGAAACTTTTAAAAAAGATTTTTATAATAATTTAAGGAGAGCAATATAATGATAAAAGAAAAAGTCCTGGAAATTATGGAAAAGATAAGACCTTCGTTGCAGTCTCATGGAGGAGATGCGGAACTTGTTTCTGTGGTGGACGGTGTAGTTAAGGTGCGATTAAAAGGCGCCTGCTCAGGATGTCCTATGTCGCAGATGACAATTAAGGATGGAATCGAAAAAATCATAAAAGAGGCCCTTCCGGAAATCAAGTCTGTTGAATCAGTGGAGTAACGGTTTACAGTCAGGAATGTGAACGAAATAATTTCAGCAACTGATGCATCATGGCTTCAGGTCATATTTGCTTGATTTGAAATTACAAAAATCTTGAAATAGATCGCTATTCCCTCAACTTTTGTGCCTATTTTAAATCGGACAAATCGAACAAACCTGACCCAAATCTATGCGCCTACTTGCTGAAGTTATTTCGTCCATGTTCCTTATTTAGTGCCTGAACGAAAACTAGAAAATTTTTTCAAGTTCAAGGAAGACGCAAA
>DAOURZ010000154.1 GCA_030627475.1 Deltaproteobacteria bacterium
GCATGATTGCTAATAAAAAAGAATTTTTCGGCGGTTTTGGATTACTTGCTGCTTTTTTTGTTGTTTTGTTTATAATATTTTCACCTGTTTTTAACGGTCAAAACGGTATGCAATATCTGGATGATCTGTATAACTCCATTTCCAAAGGTTCAGCTTACTACATTCCAAAGGTAAAAAAAGAAACGGATAAGTTTGTTGGAAATACAGTAAGCATGGCCTTGAAAATGAACGATGAAAAACAGGCGCAGCAAACAGCCAGGCTGTTTACAGAAGCAGGGGCAACAGCAGATGTATCAGGAGTCCAGCTTAATGTATCAGGCGATCTTGGCGAAATCCTTGCAAATTGTCTCGCAGATGCGGACTTGATGTATCATAATGATGGGGCAACGGTCTCAGACAAATATGGATACAATGAAAGGCTGGTTCTTTATAACTGGTGGAAGGCTCTAAAAGCAGCAGACAAGGATTTGAAAAAGCAGAAGTTGTTCAAAGAAGCCAAAACAGTTACATTGGTCATAAAGAAAACCATTGAAACTTCCTATAACTACTATACAATTGAGCCCCAAAAAATCACTGACAAATTAGGGATCGTTATATTTTCTCTTGTCTTTTATGTGGGTTACACGTTGTGGTATGGTTTTGCCATTTTATTCATGTTTGAAGGATGGGGACTGAGGCTGGGGCATTAAATTAATTCACGTATATATTTTAATTGCAGGGCCATATATGGCCCTGCAATTAATTCCTTTATTCCAAAGATTCCATAATGCCGTATTTTTTTGTCTTTCTCCACAAGGTTGTTCTTGGAATTCCAAGAATTTTTGCAGCTCGTACCTTGCTATAATTTGTAGCCTCAAGAACCCTGATTATATGAGCTTTTTCTTTTTCATAAAGAGAAAGCAAATCTCTGTTTTCAACAGTTTCGACTACCAGATGGTCAATATCTTCCGGAAGTTCGTTTTCATCAATCCAGTCTCCTTCTCCGAGAGCAACGGCACTGGATACTATGTGTTCAAGCTCTCTGATATTTCCCGGAAAAGAATATTTCATCAAGACTTCTCTGGCTTGTTTTGAGAACCCCTTGATTTTTTTATTGTACAGCATGTTATATTTATCTATAAAATGCTTTATTAAAAGCGGTATGTCTTTTTTCCTTTCCCTGAGTGAAGGAACGCGAATTTTGACTACCTTAAGACGAAAATAAAGATCTTCTCTAAATCGTCCGGCCTTGATTTCATTTTCCAGATTTTTATTTGAGGCAGATATCACCCTGACATCCAGATTGACAGGAGCAGAGCCTCCCACTCTAAGCAATTTCTTTTCCTGAATTACTCTGAGCAGTTTTACCTGCATGGAAAGCGGCATTTCTCCTATTTCATCAAGAAAAACCGTTCCCTTCTGAGCGGCCTCAAGCAAGCCGACCTTAATATTTTCTGCGCCTGTAAAAGCTCCTTTTTCATGTCCAAAAAGTTCATTGGATATCAACTCTTCTGTAAAACTGCCACAATTAAAACTGATATACGGTTTATCTTTTCTGGGGCTGCCAAAATGTATGGCCATCGCAGTCAACTCCTTGCCCGTTCCGCTTTCTCCCTGAACAAGAACATTACAGTTCACTCTGGAGACTTTGTGAATAATTTTAATCAACTCACGAACAGAAGAACTGACGCCAATAATTTTTCGTACATTATCTTTTTTTAAAAGATCCTCTTTAAGTCGTTTATTTTCGTTGAACAACCGTACCTTATCAACGGCACGGTTTAATACCAACATAACCTGTTCTGGTGTAAAAGGCTTTTCAATGTAATAAAAAGCACCTTGCTTAACTGCTTCAACAGCATTTTCTATGGATGCATAGCCTGTAATAATTATAACTTCTGTTTTAGGATAATTCTTCTTGATCTTCTTTAAAATTTTCATGCCATCCATTTTCGGCATGTGCAAATCAGTAAGAACAATGTCAAAAGGCTCAATTTTCATCCGACTGATTGCTTTAAGAGGATCTGTAAACGTTTCAACACGATAGCCGCTTTTACCAATTTTTCTCTGCAAATTTCGCAGAACCAGAGGCTCATCGTCAATAATAGCAATACGTATCAATATGTTTTTATCGTTTCTTGTCAACGACAAATTCCCTTAACGCCCTTTGGGCAAGCTTCCTGACCAACTTCAGCCTTCCACCTATCTATTGATTATACTATACTTTTTTAAAATCCGCAGGAATACGTAAAGAAGGAAGAAGAACAGTAAACCTGGAATATTTTCCTTTTTCAGTTTCAATACTTATCTGCCCACCGTGCATTGTAACTATTCCATGGGAAACAGAAAGACCAAGCCCGGTACCTCGTCCCGGTTCTTTTGTGGTAAAAAACGGATCAAATATATTGGGTAAAATATAGGAGGGTATCCCGCATCCATCATCTTGTACCTGAACAGATAGAAATCCTGAAACATCAGCTTGTTTAATACTTATTGTAATAGTTCCATCTTTTCCGACAGCATCCAGGGCATTAAGAATCAAATTCAAGAAGACCTGCTTCAATTGCTGTTTGTCCCCACGAATCCTTGGTAGTTGGGACTGAATTTGAGTTTCTATTTTCGCTCCTGATACTTTAATCTGATTCTGCGCCAATTTAATTGTTTCGTTAACTAACAAACCGAGATCAATAGGTTCGGAAACAGACTCGCCTTCTCTTGCAAAATCCAGCAGATTGCGAATTATCTTTCGCGACCTGTCTGCTTCGTCAATAAGATCGTTTATCATTTCAAGGAGCTCATCTTCAGATAAATCATTATGATCCTCAAGCATGGCATGTGCTGTGAGCATTATATTGTTTAAAGGATTGTTTAATTCGTGAGCCACACCGGCTGTTAAAGTTCCGATTGCTCTAAGCTTGTGAGATTCAATCATAGCAATTTCACGCGTTTTAAGCTCTTTAATCATTTGGTTGATAGCGAGCTCCACTGTTGTAAATTCACCACGATATTTACACATTGGCGGAATCGGAGAAAAATCTCCTTTTGCTATTTTTTGTGTACTTTCGACAAGAAAATTAAGCGGCTTTATTAATCGTTTTACAAAAAAACATACTAAAAAAGTTGTTAAAAACAAAACAACTGCAAGAGCGTAAACAGGAATTTTCTTAATGAGGTCAAGCATAGCTTCTATTGAATGCTGCTCATTATGAACCAGGGCAGCCGCTACTTTAACCATCTCGGCGCCATGTTCTCGCAAGGAAGTTTCGATCTCATGTTTTATTTCAGCATTCTTGATCCTGTTTTTTTCCAGGACAGTCAGCTCTTGCAGAAGCTCCCTGTATTTATCAAGGTGTTGTATTATAGTTGCTGTCTTTTCCGGTGATAAAATAAGCGTAACATTTTTCAAATTCTCGGATAAAATAATTTTTGCATTATTAGCGCTCTGAACTGCATCTTCAAGATTTGTATCATACAAAAAATAATTTTTTTCCCACCTTCTGGCTTGCGCAATATCAAAAAGATATTGCTGAGAGACTTCAAAAAAATTAAGCTCTTTTTGCATACGATTTATGCATATGACCGAACCGATAACCAGCGCCATTGATAAAGAGGATAAAAGAATAAACACCAGCAACATATGTAACCGAAGGCTAAAACGTGGCCGTGAAAGCACATCCGGACAATCCATATCCGTTGCTCTTTTGTTTTGGCATACTGTGTTTTTTGTCTTGTTTATAGATTGAGAGTCTGATTCAAGAAGATTTATCATAATAACATTTAACCAGTTAAAAATGTAATATATCTCACGATAGTCAGGAACTATCAAATAATCAGAAATTTAAAAACTCATTATGGAAACCTGAAGTGACGGGCACTTTGAGTTTTTAAATTTCTGATAACATTTTTTCTACGTGCAACACAATGTTTATGCTTTTGTTATAATTGTTTATAGCCAAGCGAATCCACGGCTTTTGCTATTACAGAACGTAGTTCGCTGGGCTTGAATGGCTTGGCAATCATATCAAAAGCACCTTTATCCATAGCTTCACGAGCCAGAGCCACTGTTGCATAGCCTGTAATAATAATTACCTTGGTGGTATCCGATTTTTTTTGCACCTCTTCCAGGATCTGAATACCGTTAACCTCGGCCATCATTATATCTGTAACAACGATATCGAATTTTTTTTCATGGATTCTGTTTAGAGCTTTTACCGGATCTTTAAATACTTCTACATCATAACCGGTTTTTTCAAGAGCTGGTCCCAATCTGTTTCCAACTATAGCTTCATCATCCAGTAACAATATCTCTATTTTTTCTTTCATTTTTATTTCCTCCATAGATAGTGTTCGAACAAAAATCATAATTTTTTCCAGGTTCAAGGAAAACACAAATTTTAACCGCAGAAATACATTGAGTATTTCGAAAATTAAAGTCTGACACAGAAATTGGAAACATTAGCAGTTTTAGTTCAGGCATTAGATCTTAAAAACAAGGAACGTGAACGAAATAACTTCCGCAAGCAGGCGTATAGATTTGGGTCAGGTTTGTTCGATCTGCCCGATTTAAAATAGGCACAAAAGTTGAAGGAATAGC
>DAOURZ010000445.1 GCA_030627475.1 Deltaproteobacteria bacterium
ATTTTCGTTTAAGTCTTTGAGCTGAAAGCTTTATCGGAGTTAAAGGATTTTTTACTTCATGGGCAATCCTGCGAGCAACTTCGCGCCATGCTATCATTCGCTGAGCTTTCTCCAGATCCGTCAAATCATCAAAGACCATAACAATACCAACATGGTGTCCGGAATCATCTTTGAGTTCATTAACATGCATCATAAAGCTCCGCGGTCTTCCATCTATTGTAAGCTTTAAAGGAAGTTCGACATGGTCTTCCCGAGAACTGGCAAGATTTTCAATCACTTCTATGGCGAGATTAACATACTGTCCTGTCAACAACTTTTCATAACTTTTGTTTAATATATCCTCAGCTTTAAGATTCAGCATTTTTTCAGCCGACTTGTTAATCGTGGTAACAAATCCATTGTCCCTGAGAGTTATTACACCGGCAGAAACATTCTTTAAAACAATTTCCATATATCGCCGTCTTTCTTCAATTTCCGTATTCTGCTCTCGAAGCATGCGTGCAGAAAGTTCAAGTTGTTCCCTGCTGAACCTGAGATCTCTGATCATTTTATTAAATGAATCAACAAGAGTTCCGATTTCATCATCAGCTACGGCCGCTATGGTTACCCTTAAATCCCCTTCCGCAACCTTTCGGGTGCCTTCAGCAAGCTCCATAATTGGTATTGTAATTGTCTTAGCAAGGTAAAAACCAAACCATACTGCACAAAACACAACAAGCAACGCCACTATTGAAAGATTTATGTAATAGGTAATCTGAATAGGTTTTTTTAATAATTTTATCTGCTGATATTCATCGAAACCCCTTGAAATAGAAGCCATATTTGCTGAAAGTTCCGAAGAAATAAGAATATTTAATACAACAAAAGCATCAGCCTCTTCATGTTTGACTCCGAAAGGAACAGTTCCAATAGTTCTTATTAATTCACCAGCATGAATATTTTCAAAAATTGATATTACGTTTTTTGACTCAAAGTCTTTTCGAAAGTTATATGCGGAAACAACACTAAAAGGTTCCTCCTCCAATTCCTGAACTATAGCAAATGCGGTACGATCTGCATTTATGTTATAAACTTCTACAGCATGAAAATTGAATGCCCGCTGAACCACCTGTATGTAATGGGAAAGAGAATTTCTATTTGCAGGATCTAAAAATTGCCTGGTCTTAATCTGGTATGATATTTTTTCCATAAAAAACTTATTGTTTTCCTCTGCCCGTTTATAGACACTTCTTCCGACAAGCAAAGAGTTTTCAAGAGCTTGCTCGACCGGCACGTCAAACCAAAACTCAATGCTGGTTGTAATAAAAGTGATCGAAAAGAAAAACAAAACAATAGTTGGCAGAAGGGTAAGAGCTATGAATGCAACAACAAGCCTTGTGCGAAGCTTTGCTCCCATGACTTTACGTTTTCTATCATAAAGAAGCTTTACCAGATTTCGAAATACAAGAAATATCAACAAGATAAGCAAGAGCAAATTGATATTTATCAGAATAAACATCAGGATTGTGTTGGAAACCGGGATATCAGCTCCAAAATGAACAATCCTGCTTTCAGCAAAAGTCAAAATTGCAACAACGGCAATTATGACGACAATCAGGATAATTTCCCTTTTACGCCTTTTTCGCTCATCTTCCGGAATAAAAG
>DAOURZ010000045.1 GCA_030627475.1 Deltaproteobacteria bacterium
GTCTTTGCCGGACCTGCATAATAAATAATATATTTCTTGAAATATTCAGGAAGGCCATGACCTGTTTCAATTTGTTCCTTGATTTTTGCATGGGCTATATCCCTTGCAACAACAAGCTTACCTGTAAGCAAGAGACGCGTTGAAACAGGATATTTGTTTAAAATGCCGCGTATCTCATCCATTGATTTATTTAAATCAATATTAACCGCATTATGGTTTGTCCAGGTAGGCTTCGGTAAATATTTTTCCGGATCTGTTTCAAGTCTTTCCAGAAAAATTCCACCTTTTGTAATTTTTGCCTTAATGTTTCTGTCAGCGCTGCAACTGACACCAAGCCCAATCGGACAGGATGCTCCGTGACGCGGAAGGCGTATCACCCTTATATTATGACAAAAATATTTACCTCCGAATTGTGCGCCTATTCCGGATTTTTGTGATATTCCAAGCAACTCAGCTTCAAGTTCATGATCTCTGAATGCCTGCCCAAATTTGTTCCCTGTGCAAGGAAGACTGTCAAGATATCCCGCTGAAGCAAGTTTCACTGTCTTCAGGTTCACCTCAGCAGAAGTTCCGCCTACGACAAAAACAAGATGATAAGGTGGACATGCTGAAGTACCCAGCGACTTCATCTTGTTTTTCATGAAGCTTATAAGTCTATCCGGACTCAAAATGGCTTTTGTCTCCTGATAAAGAAAAGTTTTATTGGCAGAGCCTCCTCCTTTTGCAATAAAAAGAAAATTATATTCATCTCCCTGTGCGGCATACAGTTCAATTTGTGCGGGAAGATTACAATCTGTATTTTTTTCATCATACATTGTTAATGGGGCTAATTGTGAATAACGAAGATTGTTTTTTGTATAAGCATTAAAAACACCCCTTGACAGAGCCTCTTCATCGGAAAAATTTGTCCAGACCTGCTGTCCCTTTTTACCTGTTATAATAGCTGTTCCCGTATCCTGGCACATAGGGAAAACGCCTTCGGCAGAGATAACCGCATTTTTCAGCATCTCAATTGCAACATATTTGTCGTTATCAGAACTCTCGGGATCATCAACAATATTTGCCAGCAATTTAAGTTGAGACGGCCTCAGCAGAAAGGATATATCTCTAAACGCCTGCTCGGCAAGAAGAGCAAGCCCTTCCGAGTCAATTTGTACTATATCCAGGCCCTCAAAAGATTTCGAGACAACATACTCCTGAGTTAACAGGCGATATTGTGTATAATCATCTCCAATAGGAAACATATTATGATATGAAAATTCTGCCATGATAGTTACTATTCAGTTTTCAATATAAGCCATTAAAATTATAGTATAATTGTTCATTGAGAAAACTTTTTTAATTTTTATTTGACGCACAGTAATTCACCGGATTCATACTGTGAAGCAACGCTAAGTCTGGTGTCAATATTGGTGAGAGCTTGTCCGACAACACTTAATGCTTTTTCAGGGGTATTATTTGTTTCGCTTAGATGGGCAAGAATTATATGTTGCAGTTTATTGTGTTTGATTTCATTTAAAAGATTTTTTGAATCTTCATTTGAAAGGTGTCCGGTTCGGCTTTTAATACGTTGTTTTAGGGGCCAGGGATATGGCCCGTTTGCGAGCATGGTCTGATCATGGTTTGCTTCAAGAACCAGCAACGAGCAGTCTTTAAGATGCTCTTTAACCATTGAGGTAGCAATTCCAAGATCTGTTGCGATGCCTATTTTTGAACTGTTTTGTTTTATGGTAAAACCAGCGGGATCTTCCGCATCGTGGGATATTGAAAATGGATGCAGGGCCAACGTTTTTAACATAAACGCTGAACCGCACTCAAAGCTTCTTATGTCTTTAATATTTTTTAATTTAGATGAGGCAGCTTTTATTGTCTTCTTGTTTATGTAAACAGGCAGGTCAAAACGGCGTGAAAGAACTCCTACGCTCTGAATATGGTCGGTGTGTTCATGAGATACAAGTATGGCGTCAAGATTTTCGGGATTAAACCCTGTTGATCTTAGTCTGCGTTCAATTTCTATTCCCGAAAGACCCGCATCAACAAGTATTGAGGTGGAGCCGTTGGAAATAAAAATAGCATTTCCTTTGCTGCCGCTTGCCAGCATACATATTGCAAGATTGTAATCTTCGTTTGAATTGTTCGGAACTGATTGACTGGCACTCATATAATCCAACTTTTACAAAGATACTTTTTTGACAGGATGAACAGAATTTATTTTCCGGTATGCCCGAAACCTCCGGTCTCGCGAACAGTTGTATCTAATTGTTCTACAACTTCGATCCTGGCATGATAAACTCTTTTTATGATCATCTGAGCTATTCTGTCACCTCTTTTGACAGTGTATTTTTTATTGCCGAGATTTATAGCAGGGATCATTACCTCTCCTCGATAGTCAGAGTCAATTGTACCTGGTGAATTTATAAGACCGATACCATGCTTAACCGCTAATCCGCTTCTTGGACGGATCTGGGCTTCAAATCCTTCCGGAATAGACATGGCAAATCCTGTTGGAATCAAGGCGATTTCACCTTTTTCAAGGAGAAGGTCTTTTTTGATGGCCGCATATATATCCATTCCTGCAGACTGTGAAGTCATATATTGCGGCAGGGGTATATCTGCATCATCGTCAGGTTTTATGCGAAGCAGTTTAATAGTAAGGTTATGATTCATAAGTTAATTTTGGTGTAACAGTTTACAGTTTACAGTTCACAGTTCACAGTTATCGGTTTACAGTTCGCAGTTTGGTAGTCCCTGCAAAATAATGCAGGTTAATAAAACCAGCTACTTACGAAGTGCCGAGATTGTAATGAGTCCTTACGTATAGGTTGCTGTAGGGGCGAGTTTATCTCGCCTGAATCAATCTTTCGGGCGGCGTAAAGCCGCCCCTACAACTTTTTAAACCACCTGCATTGTTTTGTATGGACTAGCCGCAGTTTCATGTTTTGCGCAACCGTGAACCGTCAACCGTGAGCGGTTAGCATATCTTCATATAACTTTTTGTCGGAAACAGGACCAAGTAGAGTAATTGCAAGCTGGTCATTATCAAAAAAGGTTGATGCTGTATCAATAATATCATCTATTTTGACTTTCTCAATTTTATTTACAACTTCCTGCATGGGAATATAACGCCCGAAATGGATTTCATTCTGCGCTAACCGCACCATTTGGCTGTCAATACTTTCTGATGCAAGCATAAGATTGCCTTTTGTATATTCCTTTGCGCTTTGCAGTTCCGTTAAGTCAACAGGAATTTCTTTTAATTTGCGCATTTCATTAAGGATGATGTCTATGGTTTTTTTTGCATTCTCAGGATTGACTCCTCCATAGACACCGAACATGCCTGTATCAACATGCGGGGATATAAAAGAGTAAACAGAATAGGCAAGTCCTCTGTTTTCACGAATTTCCTGAAAAAGCCTTGAGCTCATGTTTCCACCAAGTATGGTATTAATCAGTGAAAAGGCATAACGCCCCGGATCAGTAATTGATAGGCCTTTTGTGCCTATGCAGATATGAACCTGCTCAATATCTCTGGAATAAATGGCGACTTTAGACCTGCCGATTGGAGTTGTACGAACAGGTAAACTATTACTTGCTTTAACCGATTCAAATTGTTGCCTGACAAGATTGACAAAATAATCATGCTCTACATTACCTGCAATTGATATCAAAATACGTTCTGGGCGATAAAGCCGGGAAAAAAATTTTCTGATGGTTTCAGCTTCGAAACTTAAAACGTTTTCACGAGAACCAAGTATTGACTGCCCTAAAGGGTTGTCGCCCCAGTACGTATGTCCTGAAAGAGTGTGAATGTATTCTTCCGGGGCGTCTTCGGTCATTGCAATTTCCTGAACTATAACTGTGCGTTCTTTTTCAACCTCTATTGATTCAAATGCTGAGCATAAAAATATATCGGAAAGGATATCAACCATGGTATCCAGATGTGTATCCATTACCTTTGCATGGTAACAAGTGTTTTCCATGGTTGTAAACGCGTTTGAATTCCCGCCGATAGAGTCAAATTCCTTGGCTATCTGAAGGGCTGATCGCTTTTTTGTCCCCTTGAAAATCATATGTTCAATAAAATGCGAAAGTCCGTTTTCAGATGGAGCTTCATCCCTGGCTCCTGCATTTACCCAGACTCCCATTGAAACACTGCGTGCATGGGGTATTTTTTTGGATAAGATCCTGATACCATTATCAAAAATGGTTTTATTTACTATTTTATCCATTTTCCTCTTCTATAACAGCTTTGCGACTCAGCCGTATTTTTCCGTTGTTTACCTCAAGAACCTTAACCCTTATTTTTTCTCCTTCCTTAACTATATCCGTAACTTTTGCTACGCGATGTGAAGCAAGCTGTGAAATATGCACAAGGCCGTCTACGTTTGGCATTATCTGAACAAATGCCCCAAAGTCCATTATCTTTACGACAGTACCTTCATAAATAACTCCAACCTCCGGCTCTCTTGTGATTTCCTTGATCATTTCCAATGCTGCTTTTGCATCTTTGTCAGAAACAGCGGCAATTTTAATAACACCCAAATCATCTATTTCTATTGTAGTATTTGTCTCGCTCTGCATTGCCCTGATGATTTTTCCTCCAGGCCCTATTATTTCCCGTATCTTGTCAGGATTAATTTTTATGGTAATTATCTTTGGGGCATGAGAGGAAACCTCCTCACGAGGTTCCTTTAGAGCTGCCAGCATTTTATCAAGAATAAAAAGCCTGCCAACGCGAGCCTGCTCAAGGGCTTTTTGCATTATATCTTTTGAAAGTTCGTGAATTTTAATATCCATCTGCAAGGCGGTAATTCCGTCACATGTGCCAGCAACCTTAAAATCCATGTCTCCGGCTTGATCTTCATCACCAAGTATATCCGACAGGATAATTATATTATCCCCTTCTTGTACAAGTCCCATTGCAATGCCGGAAACAGGTGCTTTAATCGGGACCCCGCCATCCATAAGAGCCAGGATTCCTGAACATATGGTTCCCATTGATGAAGAACCGTTTGACTCCAGTACTTCCGATACTATACGAATTGTATAATCAAATTCCTCTTTATTTGGCAGCACTTTTTCAATAGCTCTGGTTGACAGTCCGCCATGTCCTATATCTCTTCGGCTCGGGCCACCAATTCGTCTTGTTTCACCGACTGAATAAGGCGGGAAATTGTAATGAAGCATAAATGGCCTGAGTTCTTCTCCGCTAAGTGTCTCAACCCTTTGTTCATCCCGACCTGAACCAAGAGTCATAACTCCAAGCACTTGAGTTTCTCCTCTTGTAAACAGAGCACTGCCATGAGGTCTTGGCAGAATTCCGACTTCACAAGTAATTGGTCTTATTTCATCAAATTTCCTGTTATCAATTCTTCGCCCTTCTTTCAGGATAAATTCTCTGGTGGTTGATTTTTTCAAGTCATTTAAAATATCGTAAACTTCTTCCCTGCGATCAGCGTTTTCTTCACCAAGATTTTCAAATATCTCGGATTTAACACCGCGAAGAGCGGTTCGACGTTTAATCTTTTCAGGTATAAGTATTGCTTCACGCAATTTTGACTGGGCTGCTTCCTCAACTTTTTTTACCAGCATTTCGTCTTTTTCAGGAGGAACAAAAGGACGCTTGGGGACACCGGCAATCTCTTTTAGTTGTACCTGTAGATCTATGATCGGTTGCATTTCTTTATGACCAAAGAATATAGCCTCAAGCATATCTTCTTCGTTTATTAAACTTCCACCACCTTCAACCATTACTACACCGGTTTTTGAACCTGCAACAATGATATTAAGATCGCTATTTTCACATTCACTGATTGTTGGATTGATTATTAATTCACCATCTATTCGTCCTACACGTACAGATGCAATCGGTCCCTCAAATGGAATGTCTGATATTTCAAGCGCAGTAGAGGCTCCTATCATTGCCAGGATATCCGGATCATTTTCCTGATCCATAGATAATACAGTCGCAATAACTTGAGTTTCGTGGTTATATTTTTTTGGAAAAAGAGGCCTTATGGGTCGATCAATGAGGCGGGCGGTTAATGTTTCTTTTTCAGATGGCCTTCCAATCTCGCGCCTGAAATAATTACCGGGTATCCGGCCTGCCGCATAAATTTTTTCCTGATATTCAACTGTAAGTGGTAAAAAAGATATTGTTTTCTCTTCATAAGCAGATACAACTGAAACCAGTACGATAGTTTCTCCGTATTGAACAGTAACTGCACCGGAAGCCTGTTTTGCGACCTTGCCGGTTTCTATACTAAGAGTTTTTCCGCCGACTTCCGTTTTAATTAGATTTTTCATATTTATCTCCAAACAACAAGTTCAAACAAATAATTGTCCGAAACTTCCTGCCTCTTTATTATTAGCTGATTATAAAACGCTTACGTCTATTTTCGCAACAGTCCATGATTTTTTAAAAGGCTAACCGCACAGGTCGAAGCGTTGTAACCGTTAAATGCAAATTGTCAACTGTGAAACCGGTTACCTATCTTCTAAGTCCCAGGTTTGCAATTATTGTCCGATATCGTGTTATATCGTTGTTTTTTACGTAGGTTAATAGCCTGCGGCGTCTGCCGACGAGAATCAATAAACCCCTTCTGGAGTGATGATCTTTTTTATGAACTTTAAAATGCTCGGTAAGATAAGAAATACGATGTGTAAGAAGCCCGATTTGAACCTCCGGTGAACCGGTATCTGTTTCGTGCAATTTATATTTCTCAATAAGATTATGTTTATCTTCTACAGTTAAAACCACTTTTTTACCTCCTTTTGTTTGAAATACTTTAATTAAAAACACAACAATAATTATATCTGTTGCTATCTTTATTTATCTTAAGTACTGCAGTGAGATTATTGTTTCTATCAATAACCTTGATAAATTTTTTTAAGTCGTTTGTATGTCCTGGCATAAAATCCTTTGTTGTTAATAGAATACCATGCTTTATTTTGTTTGTCAGAATTTTATCAACTATATATTCGGGCATGTCGTGCAGAGCATCTGACATGGATATTATTCTATCATTTATTTTCCCTTTTGAAACTAATTGTTCCAGTTCTGACAAGGTTACAGCTTCATTAATTGTAAATCCACTGCTTTCAATTCTTCTAAGTTTTTTAAGATGTCCGCCACAACCAAGTTTCTTGCCGATATCTGAACATAGAGCCCTGATATATGTGCCCGAAGAACAGCACACCTCAAAACTTATAAAAGGCATATTAATGCTGCGTATTTTGTTATACGATATAAAAACAGGTCTTGAAGGTTTTCTGACAGCTTTGCCTTGTCTCGCAAGTTTGTATAATGGGGTGCCCTTGTGCTTTAATGCTGAAAAAACCGGTGGAACCTGTTCTATTGCCCCTTCAAATTCTCTGAATACAGTTTGAATTGTTTTTTCAGTAAAATCCAGTTCATTGCTTGTGGAAATAATCTTTCCCGCAGCATCCTGAGTATCTGTTTCTACTCCGAGGTGCAGTACAGCTTCATATTTTTTGCTATCGGTTAAGAAAAACCTGGATAGTTTTGTTGCTTTATTAATACAACATAAAAGGATACCCGTTGCTTCCGGATCAAGAGTTCCTGCATGTCCGACTTTTCTGGCTCCAAACAGTTTTTTTATAATCGCCACAACCTTTGCTGAAGTTATCTTTGCGGGCTTATCTATAACTATAACTCCATTTAATTCATTATTCATAGATAGAAAAAATGTTCAGGGTTCAGGGGATGTAAGCTCAACAGCAATGTTTAACATCTGTGCTTTTATATTAGATAGTGTTGCCTCAATACTGAACCCTGCGGCTCTGTTATGCCCGCCGCCGCCAAACGAAGCGGCTATTGCGGCGACATCAACCGTTCCATCGGAACGAAGGCTGACACGGTAATTATCAGGCTTTTCCGGCACCCCATTTCCATTTGATAATTTATGTATAAGTACGGCAACTTTAACATCTTCTATGTTTTTTGCATAATTGACAAGACCGTTTGTGTCCTCCGGCAATGTTCCGGTTTCATCAAGCATGTCTTTTGTTAAGATCATTATGGACATTTTACCGTTATTTGAGATTTCTATAGATTCCA
>DAOURZ010000305.1 GCA_030627475.1 Deltaproteobacteria bacterium
CTGTCCGGTTAGTTGTTCGTTTGAAAATGCTGAGATATCCATTGGATTCCCTTATTTTTGCAATTGATACTTTCGTACAGCCTTGTTGTGCTCCCTTATATTGGTTGAGAATTCATGAGTATTGTCTTTCTTTGATACAAAATAAAGAAAATTCGTATCAGCCGGGAAGAGAGCGGCTTCTATTGCCTTTATCCCGGGGTTTGCAATTGGTCCCGGTGGAAGACCTTTAATTTTATATGTATTATAGGGAGTTGATGTTTCAAGATGTCTTTTTTTAATATTACCGTCAAAGTCTTTGATACCATAAATAACCGTAGGATCACTTGCAAGCCGCATTTTTTTCTTCAGGCGGTTGTGAAAAACAGAAGAGATAATAGAGCGTTCTCCGGGATCGCCTGTTTCCTTTTCGATCATGGATGCCAGAGTAACGGTTTGATGAACTGAAAGACCCAGTTTTTTTGCCTGTTTTTTAAAAAAAGGAGTAAAAACAGAACGGAATCTCTTAACCATTGCAGATATAATTTTTTCAGGAGATACGTCCTTTGAGAAAAAATATGTGTCAGGGAAGAGATATCCTTCAAATGTTTCAGCATTGATTCCTTCATTACGCACAAACGAAGAGTCGATCGCAGCAACTGTAAATTTTGTTTCTGCACATAATCCGGCCATAGCTATAACTGAGGCGATCTGACGTATATTATAACCTTCAGGTATGGTTATCTTGTGAAGGAAAACCTTTCCGGCAGTGAGAATCTGAAGTATTTCATACGGTGTCATGGAAGCAGAAAGAAGGTATTCTCCTGCTTTTATTTTTTTGTCGTATCCTTTAATGCGGGCAAACAAATTAAATTTATACAGATCTTTTATAACACCATTTTTATGAAGTTCTGCTGAAAAGGACTTAAAAGCCTGGCCGGAGTTTATTATTACTATTTGTTCCGTATGATCATTTATTGATGCCGGTTTTCCGGTATATATAAAAAAATTCAGCATGAAAGAAAATGCGCCGAAAAAAAACAAGCAAAGAGTTATCGTAATAATTACTTTAAAATTTTTCATTGTATAGGAAATTATAAAATTATGGGCATCCTTCGCAATAGCACAAAAGTAGTTTACACTTTTTCGGAGGTGCGGCTTTAGCCGCACATGGACTAGTGCTGTGTGGCTAAAGCCACACCTCCGCTTCAATTATTTGAAAATT
This sequence comes from Deltaproteobacteria bacterium, assembly GCA_030627475.1. Taxonomy (GTDB): domain Bacteria; phylum Desulfobacterota; class Desulfobacteria; order Desulfobacterales; family ETH-SRB1; genus B13-G4. Next base: position 1,202 of record DAOURZ010000305.1, read on the forward strand.
TGTAAGTTTAAACAGGAAAATGAAGGATGCCAAATTATGTTTTCTTTCTTCGTCCACTAATTACACGAATTTACACTAAACAGAAACTAAGGAACGTGGACGAAATAACTTCCACAACTATGCATCACAGCTTCAGACCGCCTTTGTCCCGATCTAAAATCACAAAAACCTTGAAATAGATCGCTATTCCTTCTGAAGCGTAGAAAAGGAAAATATAATATTATCAGCCTCTGCATCAGCTTTTATAATTGTATTTTCAGTAAATTTACCCTTGAGAATTTCTACAGCAAGAGGATTTTCAATATATTTTTGAATTGCGCGTTTTAAGGGTCGTGCTCCGTAAACAGGGTCATATCCCTTTTCAGATAGCAATCTGATTGCGCTATCTGAAAGCTCAAGTTCAATATTTCTTTCCTCAAGTCTTTTAAGAAGTTTTTCAATCTGAATCTTAACAATTTTACCAAGCTGCTCAAACGTAAGGTTGTGGAAGATAATAATTTCATCTATTCTGTTTAAGAATTCAGGTTTGAAATTATCTCTCAGAGCTTCTGTCACCCTGTTTTCCATTTCATTACGATCAGATGCTCCAAGTTTCTGTATCCAGTTACTCCCTACATTTGAAGTCATTATAATTATAGTATTTTTAAAATTTACAGTTCTTCCGTGACCGTCCGTCATCCGTCCGTCATCAAGGATTTGAAGGAGTATATTAAAAACTTCAGGATGGGCTTTTTCTATTTCATCAAACAGTACTACCGAATAAGGACGCCTTCGAACTGCCTCTGTAAGGTATCCGCCTTCTTCATATCCCACATAACCCGGAGGAGCGCCTATAAGCCTTGCTACAGAATGTTTTTCCATATATTCCGACATATCAATTCGTATCATTGCCTGTTTGCTGTCAAAAATGAATTCAGACAAAGTTTTTGCCAGCTCGGTTTTGCCGACTCCTGTTGGTCCCATGAAAATAAATGATCCTATTGGGCGATTTGGATCCTGCAGACCGGAACGTGCGCGGCGGACTGCATTTGATACAGCCGATATCGCCTCATTTTGACCGATCACTTTTTCTCCGATGCTGTCTTCCATATGAACAAGCCTTTCACCTTCACCTTCAAGCATTTTGCTTACAGGGATTCCTGTCCATCCGGATACTATTTTTGCAATATCTTCAGCACCAACTTCTTCCTTCAGCATTTTTTTGTTTTGCTGAAAATCCGAGAGTTTGCTTTTAGCTTCGTCAAAACGATTTTTAAGTTCTGTTGACTTGCCGTATCTTATTTCAGCAACTTTTGCCAGATTTCCTTCTCTTTCAGCCTGCTGCTCTTCAATACCAATCCGCTCAAGCTCTTCCTTTATTTCCCTGATGCTCTGGATCATGTCTTTTTCATTCA
>DAOURZ010000117.1 GCA_030627475.1 Deltaproteobacteria bacterium
AAAAATAAAGCAATAAAAAATATCAAAATGCAGGAATTATCTATGGGTATGACAGGTGATTTTGAGGTTGCGATAAATGAAGGAGCAACTTTTGTCCGCATTGGAACTGCAATTTTTGGAGATAGAAATTGAAAATTCTGCTGCATACATGCTGCGCACCATGCTCTATATACCCTGTCAACACCCTTCGCAACGAAGGCTATAATGTAATGGGTTTTTTTTACAGACATAATATACATCCTTACACAGAATGTTTAAAGAGACAGGAAACTCTACAATATTATGCAGATATTATTAATCTAAAGGTCATTTACCAGGAAAACTATGATCTAAAAGGTTTTATTCAAAACGTGGTTTTCAGAGAATCGAAGCGCTGCTCATACTGCTATCACGACCGGCTAAGGTCAACAGCTCTCATAGCAAAACGCGGAAAGTTTGATTGTTTCTCCTCTACTCTTTTATATAGCAAATTCCAGAAGCACGATATGATAAAATTAATAGGAGAATCTATTGGTAAATCCACCGGCGTTTCATTTTACTATCAGGATTTTCGCTCCGGCTGGAAAGAAGGCATAGAAGAATCCAGGCGCCTTGAATTGTATCGCCAGCAATACTGCGGCTGTATTTACAGCGAGAGAGATAGATATTATAAAAATACATAAGGAACGTGGACGAAATAACTTCAGCAGTGCTCAAATATGTTCCGATATAAACATGGAGGCTATGCTGTCCAGAAAAAGCATCCCTTTTCTTGAAAGCGCACATCGGTTTTTGGGCTGGATATGCAAAATATATCCATCTTTCTCAAGCTGTTTTATTTTCTCTGCAAATATTTGACAAAAGTTTATACCAAGCTGTTCATCAATAGCATTAATGTTTATCCCGTCAGTCTTTCTCAACCCAAGATAAATCATTTCCATCATACGCTGCTCTCTATTTAATATCTCTTTTTCTTCTACAGGCAGCCTGCCCTCTTTTATATGATTTATATATTTTTTTACGTTGCGGCAGTTCCGGTAGCGCTGGAATTCTATGAATGAATGGGCGGATGGTCCAAACCCGAGATATGGTGTAACTGACCAGTATTTTAAGTTATGCCTGGATTTTCTGTGAACATCTTTTGCAAAGTTTGATATTTCATACTGAACATAACCACAATTAGTTAAATATTCCATCGTTGTTTCAAAAAGTTTGCCTGTTAAAAAGTCGGCCACAGGTTTAAACTTGCCTTGTTGTCGATCTCTATCTAATGGAGTGCCTTTCTCATATGTAAGCATGTAGCAGGAAAGATGCTCGGGCTCAAATTCAACAGCTTTTTGAAGATCGGAAATCCATGCCTTTTTTGTTTGACCCGGAATACCGTAAATAAGATCAATCCCAATATTATCAAACCCTGCTTTTCGTGCCCATTTGATGGTTTTCTTTGCATCATTACTTGAATGGATTCTGCCAAGAAAATCAAGATTAGCATCTTGAAAAGACTGCACCCCGATATTTAAACGGTTAATGCCTATATCCCGGTATCCTTTAAGCTTTTCAGGCGTAATAGTGCCTGGGTTGACCTCTATGGTTACTTCGGAAGCAGTAAGTATATTGAATAATCTGTATGCGTTTTCAATTATCTTGCCGATATTTGCCGGTTTTAAAACAGAAGGTGTACCACCTCCGAGATACAGTGAGTCAAAAAACAAGGGATGGCGTGAGATAATTTGCATTTCCTTGATTAAAGCCTCAATGAATAGATGTTCAAGTGATTGATCGGTTATTGAATAGAAATCACAGTAAGGGCATTTTTTAATGCAAAAAGGAATATGGACATATATGCCGGCAAGCTTGTTCAATGAGAGCCTTTTTAATAATAAGGAACGTGGACGAATTGGTAGTCCCTATCATGTGCACAATTCAGGGTCAAATCACAAATTTTTCCACAGGATACCGTTTTTGAATTATTTTGTTCGATAGCGCTGTCAATTTTTTACACGATGAATTTTAGTTGACAATACGCTTTAGCTTGATTATATTTTTTCCGCTTTTTCGAAAGTATTTTTTGAAGGCCGGAGGGACTTCATATTCCTCAGGCCTTTTTTTTGAGTTTCATTTGACCTGAATTGAACGATTTTTGGCTTCTTCAACTCAGGTTTGACAGAAAAGAGGTGATTTCAGTGATTTGTTCAACTGTTAGAGAAGGTATAAATTGTCCATTTATGACTGCAAAAGGGTGTAATTACAATAACGGAATTTGCCATGAGATTGATGAAAAATGTAAAGGCTGCAACCACTGTACTGAATTTTCAGCCGGATGGTACTGTACTGTATTTCCTGATCCATCTTCAAAATGGAAGAATGGGAATTGCAACTTTGCTTCTCATATTTCCGTAGCATCAAATGGTAAAAAAGCAAAACTTAATCCAATAAAGGCATCCAAAAGAAAGGGCGGATGACCTTTTAATTTTTTGAATCTGAGTTCAGGATAGGAAAGGGGGAGATATGAATCCTATTGCTATACAGCTTAATAATATTATTGACGAAGGGAATCCCTATATAAAGGGAATGCTGTCCGAGCTTGGTAAAAATCTTTTTTTTCCAAAAGGTATCCTGAGCCAGAGCGCAGAGGCAAAGGAAAAGGCATATAAGATTAATGCAACGATCGGCATTGCCAAAGAGAATGGCAGAACCATGCATTTTGGTTCGGTTGTATCGTCGATAAAGGGAATTCGTCCCGGAAAGTCATTAACCTATGCTCCATCCTTTGGTATTCCTGATTTAAGAAAGATATGGCAGAATTCTCAATTTGAAAAAAATTTTTCTCTATCCGGCAAATCCATAAGTATGCCTGTGGTTACATGCGGCATTACTCATGCCATTAGTGTAGTTGCAGATATCTGGGTGGATCCGGATGACGTTATAATATTACCTGATATGATGTGGGGTAATTATAACCTTATTTTAAATGTTAGAAAAGGCGCAAAAATCAGCAAATATCCTATGTTTTCAGAAAAAGGTGGTTTTAATCTTAAAGCCTTTGAGGAAAAGATAAAGGATGAGGCAAAAAAGCATGAAAAGATCATCGTTATGCTTAATTTTCCGCACAATCCTACCGGATATAGTCTTACCGAGAAAGAGGCAGATAGTATAGTTAAAATTCTTGTCAATGCAGCAGAAAATGGAACAAACATAATAGTTGTGTCGGATGATGCTTATTTTGGACTTGTTTATGAAGAAGGGATATTAAAAGAATCTATATTTGCACGTCTTAGTGGACAGCATCCCAGGCTTCTCGCTATAAAGCTTGATGGTGCAACAAAAGAAAACTTTGTATGGGGCTTGAGAGTAGGTTTTATTACGTACGGATGTCAAACCGAAGGCAATTCAGCAAATATTTATGATGCTCTTGAAAGAAAAACCGCCGGAGGTGTAAGAGGCTCTATATCCAATGCATCACATCTGGGACAGTCGATAGTATTAAAGTCTATGCAGCATGAAGAATATCCTGCGGAGAAAATAGAAAAGTTTGAAATACTTAAAACCAGAGCAATACGCGTTAAGGAAGTTCTTTCGGATCCGGTATACAAAGATGCCTGGGATGTTTATCCCTTTAATTCAGGCTACTTTATGTGTATTAGACTAAAGCGGGTTGATGCCGAAACGCTCAGACTTCATCTTTTAAAAAAATACGGAGTCGGGCTTATCGCTATAGGGGAATCCAATTTAAGAATAGCTTTTTCATGTATGGAACTGGACGATATCTCTGAGTTGTTCGATATTATATTAAAGGGTATTGAAGATTTATTAAGGGCAGGGAGCAGGGTTTAGGGATCGGGGGGCAGGGATTGGAAATTTTTTTTGATCCCTGAACTATGATTATTCATCAATTTAAAAAAATCTTACAGTCTGTTGCCGGCAGAGAAAGAACTGTCAGTATAGCTCTTGCGGGCAAATGGACTATTTATTTTGTAGCAATTGGTATCATTGCCGGTCTTGGTTCAATTGTTTTTCATTATCTATGCCAGATAGGAATTCATTATTTTATGGATTTCATGGCTGGTTATAGACCACCACTCCCTGCCGGTGAGCATCATCCTCTATCAACAACAACAACCCTCTTTAATAGATGGCTTCTGCTTTTTCTTCCTGCTTTCGGAGGAATTCTGAGTGGCTGGCTTGTTTATTCTTTTGCGCCTGAAGCAGAAGGGCATGGAACAGATGCAGCTATTGATTCCTACCATAGAAAAGGTGGTTTTATACGAGGCAGGGTTCCAATTATAAAAACCATAGCTTCGGCTATTACTCTTACAACAGGCGGCTCAGGAGGCAGAGAAGGCCCTATAGCTCAAATTGGAGCAGGATTTGGTTCATTCCTTGCAACAAAATTGAAACTTTCCAACAGAGAGCGTAGGATTATGATGGCTGCCGGTGTAGGTGCCGGTGTAGGCAGTATTTTCAGGGCACCTCTCGCAGGAGCACTTTTCGCTGCCGAAGTTTTATACAGAGATCCTGATCTTGAGCCGGAAGTTATTATACCTGCGGGGATTTCTTCAGTTGTTGCCTATTGTGTGTTTTGTCTTGTATTCGGCTGGGGGTCTTTGTTTGATTCACCGGATTTTAAATTTTGCAATCCTTTGGAATTAGGACCTTATATAGTTCTTGCTTTGGTTCTTGTAGGCGTAGGTATTCTTTATATCAAATCCTTTTATGGTATAACCGGATTTTTTAAAAGATTAAATATTCCAAATCACATAAAGCCGGCTATCGGTGGACTTTGTACGGGTATAATAGGCTTTTTTTTGCCTCAAACGCTGGCTTTTGGATATGGTTTTGCTCAGAAAGCGATTTATAATGAATTGACCATACCTTTTTTGCTCTTTCTTGCAGCCGGCAAAATTTTAACAACATCATTTTCTATCGGTTCCGGAGGAAGTGGTGGTGTTTTCGGACCTTCGATTGTAATCGGTGGTGCAGTCGGCGGTGTGGTGGGAAAAATTTTCCATCAAATTATACCGGGAATTGTAACTCAGCCCGGAGCCTTTGTAATTGTCGGTATGGCCGGTTTTTTTACAGCTGTTTCAAATACTCCGATTTCAACTATTATATTTGTAAGCGAGATGACCAATTCTTATCATCTGCTTTTGCCAAGCCTTCTCGTTTGTTCTGTGTCTTATCTTGTAGCTCAAAAATGGACTATTTATAAAAAACAGGTAAAAAGCAAGATAGATTCTCCGGCACATGCAGGAGAATTTTTTGTAGATATGTTACAAACGATTAAGGTAAAGGATTTAATGCACCTTGTAAAAAAGGTAGATATGATCCATCAGAACATGCCTTTTTTGAATTTTAAGGAACTTTTTTCAAAGACAAAGCAGCATTATTTCCCTGTTATGGATCAAGATGAAAGACTCGTTGGAATATTTTCCAGTACT
>DAOURZ010000183.1 GCA_030627475.1 Deltaproteobacteria bacterium
AATCCACAGTCGATGAAGCGTTGTTCAAGCTTGATTTTGAGTTGCTGGACTTCTTGTTCGCTGGCACAGTGACAAACGATGTCATCTGCATAGCGTTCAAATTGTATCCCTATCCAGTGTTTTTCTACCCATGTGTCAAAGACATAATGCAGGTAGAGATTCGCTAGTAAAGGGCTGATAACGCCACCTTATGCAAAGAAGATCATTATGCAAAGTAATGGCTGAAATCCCTTTGTTTGCGATGTTTTAGCCAAATTTACTTTGCATAATATCGAAAGGCTACTTTAAAGCTGAAAGCCAGGAAAGTAACTCTTTATCCTTACCCCAATCGGGCATTTCGCTGTTTATGATATCAGGATAAGCTTTTTCTATTGCATGACGCTTTGTTTCAGTATCAGTGATAGCATAAATTTCAGTGGTTCTAATATCAACATGCCCGAGAAAGTCACGTATATAAATCAAGTTAACTCCAGCCTGAAGCAAGTGCATTCCTTTGCTGTGCCTGAGCACATGAGGTGAGACATGTTCAGGGATTCCAGGTGATTTCACTCTTGCCATGGTGACATATTTATTGAGAATATAAGCAACACCTTCTTTCGTTAATTTTTGCTTCTGGTTATTAATAAACAAAGGATATTGATTTTTCCATTGCTTATCCAAACCATTGCCAGATAAGTAGGATTGAAGCAAAGCCACTGTATTTTTCATTAAAGGCACTCTGCGAATTTTATTTCCCTTCCCTGTCAGCTCAACTACAGAAGGTGATTCTAATGTGAGATCACAGACTTTAATATCAATTAATTCCTGGACTCTTGCGCCGGTATCATACAAAACACTTAACAGAGTTAAATCTCGTCGACCTTTTGCCGTTTTCTTATCTGGTTGTTCCAGAATAAGTTTCATACTCTCCGGTGAAAGATGTTCTATGAGCTTTTTTTCTGACTTTTTTATGGGAATCGAAATCACCTGTTGAAAGTGATAAATGCCAGTTGGATCTTCACCTTGAACATACCGAAAGAATGAATGGATTGAAGCTAATCTTTGATTTCTGCTTGAAACACTGCATTTTCTGTCTATTTCAAGCCAGGTTAAAAAACCGGTAATTAATTCCGTGGTTAAAACATCAAGAGTAATGCTTTCAATAGCGAGCCCCTTTATATCCTGGCAATATTTCAACAACAGTTTAAATGCATCTCTGTAGGCATAGATTGTATTTTTACTGGCATTTTTTTGTCCTGATAAATAAGTCGTAAAAAACTCAGTCAAGTATCGAGCGAAATTAGTCGGTTTCATCAATATCTCCTTCCAACTCTGGTATCAGATATGGATACTTTGTTTCCAGTTTTAAGGTGATCTGAGGAAATACATCGGCTGTCAACTTTAGATAATAAGCCGTCTCATTAAAAGAGTCATGTCCCAGATAAGTACGCAAAATAGGGAGATAAACCATTAAATCTTTTCCCTCAGCAGACCATTTTTTTAGGCAATGGACTGCAAAGCAGTGTCTAAAATCATGGATTCTGGGGCCAAAGCCTCTGCCACCATGAGAAATACCAGCTCGCCATAGGAATTTTCGGAAGTTTTTATAAATATTACCATTAGTTATGGGGCGGTTATTAATGATTGGAAAGTAATAATCATCTCCTTCGGCATAGGGGTGAACCTGATTTGAGTAAGCACGAGATCTTTGCACTAAACTATCACTCATCGGTACCAGCCGACTATTGTCCTTTTTTGAATGCCAGATGGTTAAAATTCCCTGTTCTAAATCCACATCATCAACCTTAAGAAGTCTTGCTTCTGATACTCTTAAACCACAACTGTAGAGTAGCCTGAAGAAAACAGGCATGATCAAATGACGATAAGGGCATAGGCTGCAATAATGGCAATTATCCGTCTCTTGAAAGAATCGAATTAATTTACTTTGGGTATAAATATATGGAATATACTTTCGACCGTGTTTAAAATAATTTTTGGGGATCACATAGGCATTATGATTAAGGTTATTGATGTGAATGGCAAATTGACGTATGGCTGATGCACGGGCACATAAATTGGCCTGTTGTTCATAGGACGTTTTGGTGCACCACTGCATAACAATCTCTTTGGTCAAAATACTTGCACAACGGTGTTGTTGAAGAGTAAAAGTATCAAAGCGTTTTAAGTGTCCCGCTTCTGCAAAATACTTATAGCCAATGGCCTGTTTTAATTCTATAAAATCCTGGATAAGTGTTTTGAAAGGCCCGTAATAAGTGTATTTATTCATCATGGCTACCCTCTTTAAGATCAAGAGGGCACTCTTTGAGTTTTTTAATATCCACTTTTAAATAAACAGCAGATGATTCAACATCCAGATGGCCAAGAATATTGGAAATAACAGGAAGCGGCGTATCATTTTCCAGTAATAAGCTGGCTAAAGTGTGACGCAACGAATGCATGCCCACTCTTTTTTTAGGTGATACAGGTATGTGAGCCAAATGCATGTATTTTATTATTATTTGGTGAAGATGATCATTTTCACTGAAAGGTAGAAATGGTGCTAAATGGCGGATAAACAGATAAGGACTATTGATATCAGGGCGCCCATACTTTAGATAATCAATCACTGCCCATCCAACTTCTTGCTCTAAGGGTAAACTTAAACTGGTTCTTGTTTTCGATTGGGTAAAAACAAGCTGTTTATCCTCCCAGTGAAAATTTTCAAAGGTGAGTTTTTTGATATCACTAACACGCAGACCCAGATGGCATGCGAGAAGTATCATTGCATAATCTCGTTTTCCTACAGGGCTGCCTCTGTCTATGGCCGCTATTAATTTCTTTAAATCACTGACCGACCAGACAGAAGGAATTCTTGTCTGCTTTCTGGATTGAACCATAGGAATTTTTTGCGAGAAGTCAGTTACAATTAAATCGTCTTTAAAAAGGTATTTAAATAGTGCGCGCAGGGAACACAATTGCTGTTCCACCGTTTTATAGGTATAACCAGCCAGTGTTTTAATATACCGGTTAATTAACGTGAGGCTAATATCACCACACGAGCTGATCAATTGAGAATCTGCATAATCCAAAAATCTTGAAGATTGTTTTGTATAATGCTCAATCGTGGCAGTGGAATAGTCCTTATTAATACAATATTGTTTAAAATCATTGATGACTTCAATGAAATATGGATTATGTAGTAGCTCTTTATGTTTATAATAGCGGCGTAAAACAGTGCCATGGAGCTGGAAATCGCCTACCATCCGAATAACACGTAAGTTTTGTACTTCACATTGTTTCAGAGTGCCTTCAAAATCTTTTTCCAGAATATTGAAGCACTGCTCTATAAAGTCGATACCAAGCCGTTCAGAATAGTGAGTGACGCCTTGTTCTTTGGCAAAAGCCAATAACTGTTGCCATCGCCTTTTGTAGAAGGTCATACTTCCTTCGGAGTAACCAAGTCTGAGCAATTCTTTCTCAAGATTGATTATTAATTCTTTTAAATTTTTATTTTCCATGGATAAATCCCTCCAAGTTGATAGTTAGAAAACTCAAATGAGTTTCTATTTCAGTTTGGAGGGATTATGCTAAGTAAACAAAAAGAAATATCCTTATTTATAGCGAGTTAACCAAGTTACTTTGCATAATAACTTTCTTTGCATAAGGTGGATTATGCGAAGCTTTGCATAATCCCCCTTGTGGCGTACCTTTGTCTCGTTTTATCAATTCCCCATCAGGCACCTGCATCGGCGCTGTTAACCAGCGTTCGATATAGAGCTTTACCCACGGCGTGTCCGTATGCTTGTAGACTGCTTTAAGCAATAAGTCATGCGGTATATTGTCGAATAACCCTTTAATGTCAAATTCTAGCACCCAGTCGTAGCGCCAACAACGCGCTCGCGTGATGCCTACCGCATCTAACGCTGATTTATTTGGTCGATAACCATATGAATCGGCTAAGAAATGAGGTTCGACTTGAGGTTCAAATTCAAGTTTGACAACCATCTGGGCAATTCGATCGCTTACCGTAGGTATACCTAATATTCGCTCTCCACCCGTTTTCTTGGGGATGGCTACCGCTTTTACCGGCGGCGGGAAATAACTGCCTGACGACAGTCGGT
>DAOURZ010000447.1 GCA_030627475.1 Deltaproteobacteria bacterium
CGGAATCAGAAGGGGTAAGCAAACCAGAACTGATTAAAAAAATAACATACTGGTACAATGGTTTTTGTTTCAGCGGAACATGCGAAAAGGTCTTTAATCCATTTTCAATACTTCTTTTGTTCGACAATGCCAGATTCGGCAATTACTGGTTTGAGAGCGCGACCCCAAGTTTTCTGATAAAACTGATGAAGGAGAAAAACTTTGACATAAAGAGGTTGAAAGAAATGGAAGTAAGGGAGGAATCGTTCGGTGCCTATGAACTTGAAAACCTCGCTGCGCTTCCGCTTTTGTTTCAGACCGGCTACCTCACGATTAAAGAGTATGACAAAGAGTTTATGACCTATATTCTGGGGTATCCAAATTTTGAAGTTGAAAACAGCTTTCAGTATGCGCTTTTAAGCAGTTACAGCGGCATGCCTGTTGACGGTTATTTGATTGATTTGATCAGATTGCTCCGAAATGATAATTTTGAAACATTTTTTGATACCTTGCGACTCTTTTTTGCTAATATCCCCTATGACCTTCAAATAAGCAAAGAAAAATATTACCAGACGGTTTTTTACCTGATATTTTCTCTGATCGGCTTAAAAGTGGAAGCTGAAGTAAAAACAAACAAGGGCAGGATAGATGCTGTTATTATTGATAAAGATATCTATATCTTTGAGTTTAAATTCAACGGTGATAAGGATAAAGCCTTAAAGCAGATCAAGGAAAGAGGATATTTTGAAAAGTATCAGGGAACTGACAGAAAAATTTATCTTTTTGGTGTTGAATTTATGGATAGAAATATAGGCGAATGGGTAGTTGAGAAGATTTAAACAGCTCTTTCCTAATTTCCTATTACGACATACGCGTAACCCCGGCGGTTCATGCAGAGGCAGGATTCAAATACGATTCAACACTCGGTTTTAACGACAATGTGGGTTTTAGATTCGGCACATGTTACCCATATCATCTCTACGACTTGAAGACCGAAAAAGAACTCCCGATCATGGAAATCCCCCTCATCATCCAGGACGGCGCAATGCTGAATCCCGCAAAGGGCATGCGACTTGATGAAGAAACCGCTTTTCAATACATAAAACAGATTGACGAGGCAGTAGAAAATGTCGGTGGAGTCCTGACCTTGCTCTGGCATCCGAATGGCATAATTAATCAGCCTTGGTGGAATTTGTATTTGAGGTCATTGGATTATATGAAGCAAAAAAATGCCTGGTTTGGGGCGGTGAGAGAGGTTGGGAGAGGGATTAAAAGATGAACGTCTAACATCTAACATCGAACGTCCAACATCGAATGAAAAAATAAAAGAAACAGAAGTCGGAATCTGTGATCTCTGCGTATTCTGCGAGAAACCCTTAATCTAAAAGGCAATAACATGAAAAAACTTCCAATAGGGATACAGACATTTCGGAAATTGATAGATGGAAATTATCTGTATGTGGATAAGACGGAACATATTCATCGACTGATTGTTCAGGGTAGTGTTTATTTTCTTTCAAGGCCGAGAAGGTTCGGCAAAAGTCTGCTTATTTCCACATTAAATGAGATATTTGAAGGCGAAATAGAGCTGTTTAAAGATCTGTGGATATACAAGTCAGATTATAACTGGGAAAAATATCCTGTTGTGAGGATA
>DAOURZ010000104.1 GCA_030627475.1 Deltaproteobacteria bacterium
AATAACCTTGGTCACCCCACCTATTTCCGTACATCCCACCCCACTGAATCCCAAGATTGCGGGCAGTACCCTTGCTCGTTTCAACAATATTTGCCTCTATCCTTATCTGAAGGCTGGGTTTATCAAGTTTTTGTACCAGGTTAACTATTTTGGCAATATCATTACTTGCAGCCTGGACAATTAAGGAATTTGTATGTTCATCCACTGTTACAGATCCGTTTTCCTTACCGGAGCTGTCTTTGGTCAGAAATTTTTTTAGATTTTCACACAGTTTATTTGCATCAGCATAATCAATATTAATTATTCTGTTCTCTATATGCTGGGCTTTCTGCTTATCTTTTATTTCACGTATTTTCAGGTCATGTTCCATATCTTCCAGAGTCATAACCCTTAAAATTTCTCCCTCCCAGGTATATACAAGCCCCTTTGTATGGAGAATCCCGAGAAATGCCTGATTCCAGGGAACTTTAACAATATTTGGTGTAACATCGCCAGTTACGGTGGAGTTTATCAGAATATTCTGACTGGCAGCACGAGCAAGTGCCTTGAGAACAACGGCAATATCAGTTTTATGCATTTTCAGGCTCGTTTTCCTTGTTGGAAGACGTTTTTCGACTTTAATTGATTCTTCCCCTGAAGCTGCCTTCTTTTTTATCCTTTCAGAAGGTTCAATAATTCGCGGCCTGGCTGTCGGCGAATGGCCCTTTGACTTTTCAGCCATTACTTTCCATTTTTCAAAAAAGACATCTTTTTTTGCGATCTTTTTTGCGGCGCATCCACAAACCAGAAAAGTCATCAAAACGACAAAAATCAGACAAACGATCTTCTTTTCAGAATGAGTCCCAGTCATAATTTATTTTCCTAATAGAATTAAAGCGTATCTTTCAAAAAAAGTTAAAAGAATCTAAGAAACGTGGACGAAATAACTTCCACGTTCCTAACACTTTTTTAACTTGTACGAAAAAAAATGCCGATATTGGCTACAACTCCCTGATCCCCTACCCCACTCCTATTCTCTTTCATTAAAAAATTGAACTGTTATTGCTTTTCCTTTGGGCTTAATAACAACTCTATCCGGATAAATATTCTGAACAATATATTCACCGGATTCCAGACTTTCGCCGACCAGGCTTTCGCCGATTTGATAATCCAAACCGTTAATAACAGCCAGTCTCTTTTTGCCCAGCTCAATGTAGCCCGTATAGCTAAATTTGATTTTTTCAGCCTGTATTACCGGACCTTCGGAACCGGACTTCCAGAAGACTTTTCCTTCAAAAAAAGGATCTTTTGTCCATTCTGTTTTGGCTTGTGCTATAATATATGCTTCTGCTTCAGTTAAATCCCATTCTTTTAGTTCCGCTTTTATATCATCTGCCAATTTGCTTAATACCATCATTTTTTTCCCTGTTTCAATACGTATATTTTGGGCTGGCGATGCTATAAAAAAATAGTATATCCCGAAAATAATAGCTGATCCTGCTATAACAACCATGACTTTTTCTTGTTTTGACATAATGTTCCCCTAATTCATGGCAAGCCATATTTTCAGATTGAATTTTTTGGTTCTATCTGCTCGTTCAATACGAATCCGCTCTATTTTTTCTAAATAAGCAAGATTCACGAGTTCTGTCAAAAATTTACGAAAATCAAAAAATTTTCCTTGTATAACAACATCGACTAACAAAAATTCGGAGTCACTGCCAAAAGACATGATATCAGGGGCAACAGATAAAGCCGTTAAATTATATTTTTGGGCTATTGCTTTAAATATTGATGGAAGTTTTTCTATTTTATCTATAGAAAACTTTGTTCCAACAGAACTTGACAAAATGTCCGACTGCTGTAACTGAATTCTTTTTTGCAATTGAGCATAAACAGGAAATAGCACATTCTGTTCTTCTATGCCGGATCGGATTTTACTGATCTCCATGTCCATGCTGGACAAAGATCGCTGAGAAGGATATATCCACAAAGTAATAAAGGCAAGAATACTTAGACTGCCTATCAAGAAATATCCCAAACTCCCTGTCGGTATTTTAAACGATTTTATTTGCATCATTTTCAGAACTTTTACAGTTAAACCAACTTTAATTTTAAAATAAAGTGTAAAACATCATCTTCTACCGAATATGATTCAGGTTTTTTCTTTTGAACCTCAGGAGTAATAAAAATCGGTAACCTTTCTAATCGCTTAATATATTTTACCAGGGATGCTTCACGTATCATGGGATCTCCTGAAACTATACCATTGACAAGCAAATGCTTTTCCTGTGTTTTGGTACTCTTTTTAACATGACTGCCAAAATCGGCTGTTATACTGAGCAGGCGAATATTCATCGGAGTCAGATTTGAGAGTTCGCTAATAATCACTATCGGAAAAAGTTTTTGGCTGCTTGTTTTCAGATTTTGCTGATTGTTTTTGGCTGTAGTGGCCATCTGAAGGAGCAACTTCTGATTAACAAGCGGAGAGTATTGCTCTATTTGTTGTTTTAGCCGGGTAATAACCGCTTTTTTTTGATCAACAGAATTTCCAACCCACCAGGAAACCCCAAGGCATACAGCCATAATTATCAGAAATGTTGAAAAAATGCCACGGTTGATTCGAGTAATCTTTGTCTCTTTTTCTTCATCCTGCTGTGTAAAAATAAGATTTGGAGTATAATTGTTGTCAGACAGGGATAGTCCTACTGCTACACCAAAAGTAGATCGTTTTGATACTGATGTTGGAGGTATTACAGTGCCTAAAAATGGAACTTTGCCTGAATCAAGGACATCAATAACATTTGTTTTAAATCCAAGATGTTCTTCAATATGGTCAATCATGGGAGTATAGAAAGGTATGCCGCTTGAGATGCAGATATTCTTCACCGTACTCCCCTCAAAAATTGAGGTATAATGCTCAAACGTATTTTCGACCTGTCTGATCAGCCTGTTTACAGAAGGAAGAATCATATTGAATATTTCTTCTTCTTTCAGGTGAAATCCTGTCTCTTTTTCAGTTCGGAAAGAAGTGCCGGCACCAAGACTGACGAGCAGTTCCTGACTTAGTTCCATGTCGTAAAATTTTGCTTCGGAAATATCGGCAGTAGATGACTTAATCTCTTTATCCATTTCCAAAGAAATCTTTTTTTTACGATCAATAATTCCTTCTGCGATGGATTCGATCATGCTGTTTATGCCGGCCTTGATACTGCGCGCCAGAACAAGACTGCCCTTAGAAAAAATATCAATATGCGAACGATCATAGCCGATATAAAGACTTGCCGTTGTTTGATCAATAGTTTGCAGCCAGCCTGTTCTAAACAGGTTTTGAATTGCAAAGGGAGCGATAGTTATGCCGGATAGAGCAAAGCCGGTTTTGGAAAAAAGTGTTTTTATCTTTTCCACTTCCTTTTTCGGAGCAATATAAGCCGTTACCGCTATCTTGTTAACACCTTTAACAACGACTTCGCCTTGAACATCAAAATCAAATATATTTTCTTCTTCATTAAAGGAAAATTCTTTTTTAACTGTCCAGTAAACGGCGTTGGCAATCTCTTTTTTACCTACTTTGGGTATCTGTACATACCGCACCTCGACATTGGAGGACGACATAACTGTCCAGATTTTAATACCCTTTGAATGATTACAAAAAGCAGCCAGGGAGGATCGCAAAAAAGCAACAAACTGATGAGAATCTTTAGAGATATGAGGTGGGAACGGTACACATTTCTGGTCAAGCAATTGCCATTTCCGACCGGAAGATTGTCGGATAACCTTGATCAATCGCAACTCAACACTGCTGATATCAACACCTATTGTAACAGGATTTTTTGAAGGAAGGATCCTGTTCAACCTGGTCCACACGGATCCTCGCCTTTCAGTTGGCGACGAGGTTATAGAAACGCCGGAAAAATCACCTGATTTCGCATCATCGCTACGAATCATACTGAGTAATTTTTCGGTAGATGATATCTCGTTATTTGATGGCAATATGGCCCTCCGACTCTATTACCTGAATTAAGCATTTTTTGATTCAACTCAGGTAGTATGCAGTAAGGTTTTAACGCTATTGAAATATTTTTCAAAAAAAATTACAATAAAATAAATGAACTTGTCAACACATTATTTAAATAAATAATAAGTTGGCTCTAGGGCTGATTGAATTTACAGTTTTCAGTGGCTTAATTAACCCTGTAAATTCAGGAACGTGGACGAAATAATTTGCCTGAAAATATTGTATCAAGATAAAATTTTGTAATATTATTCACATGTTCAAACTGATGATCTTTTTGTTCATTTTTTAATGCTATTTCATTTCTGATGCCGGAAGCTAATTTTTTCCCCAGCTCTACGCCGAACTGGTCAAAAGGATTTATGCCCCATATAAAAGCCTCAAAAACAGTTTTTGCCTCATAAAATGATAAAAGACGGCCAATACTTTCAGGTGAAAGATCATTTATAAGTATAGTGGAAGAAGGCCTGTTACCAGAAAAATATTTTGCTTTCTTCTTATCTTCTTTTCCTTCGGCAAGAGCTGTTGGTTGTGAAATCAGATTAGCCCATAATTCCTGATGATTTGTAACGCCTTTTGATTTGTAATTATACTGATCGTACTGAGGTCTGATTACCCCTATAAACTCAATGGGAAAGGGACGTCCCTGATGAGCCAGTTGAAAAAAAGAATGCTGGGCATTTGTGCCGGATTCTCCGAAAATAATAGGTCCTGCGGGTTCATCCAGGGAATGTCCTTCCTGTGTAACTGATTTGCCGTTACTTTCCATGCTGAGCTGCTGAATATGAAGCGCCAGCTTTTGCAACGGAGATGCATAGGGAATTATTGCCTGAGTTTGATATCCCAGAAAATTAGTGTTCCATATTGAAATAAGGGCAGCAATCAGAGGAATATTTTTTTCGCAGGGAGAGTTCTTTGCATGAATATCCATTTCTTCTGCGCCTTTTAAAAATTGCTCAAACTTCTCATATCCCAGATACAAAGCAAGAGGTACGCCTCCGACCGCAGAAGTCACACTGTATCTGCCTCCTATAAAATCAAACATGTGAAATGAGGTCAGAACAGGATTTGCAGGATCGTCTCCGGGGCTTCCCTTGCTTGTGACAGTTACAAAGTGTCTGGAAGATTCAAGGCCTTTTTCTTTCATAAATGAAATGGCGAGATTTGCATTGGCAATAGTTTCGGTGGTTGTATAGCTTTTTGAAACAACTATCCATAAGGTAGATTCCGGTTCTATTGCGGAGACTATATTTCCAAAATTATGAATATCTACATTTGACAGAAAATGTATTTCAATATTTTTATCCGCAAAGGCTTTCAGAGCATAAGAAACAAACTTCGTGCCGAGATATGATCCTCCTATTCCGATTACAACAACATGTTTAAAAGGTTTTCCGGTTGATCCGGTTATTTTTCCATTATGAACTTTTGAAACAAATTCCCTGATATTTTTTCTTGTTTTTATTATCTCAGGCATTACATCCTTTTCATCTATAAAAATAGAAGCACCCGAGAAATTTCTTGAAGCAGTGTGAAGAGCAGCTCTGTTTTCAGAAATATTTATCTTTTCACCGTTCACCATTGCAATAAACTGTTCTTTTAGTTTTTTTGCTTCTGCCAGTTTAAAAAGCAAACTCATAGCCTTTTCATCTACTCTCTGACGTGAAAAATCGTAGAAAAAACCATTGCAGGTTAAAGAGAATTTTTCGAGTCTGTTGTTCTCTTTGATGAGATATTTTAAATGTTTATCATGGCGGCTAAAGTTTTCAGCGTGTTTCTTCAGGTTCTTCC
>DAOURZ010000174.1 GCA_030627475.1 Deltaproteobacteria bacterium
AATCAAAGTTTCGACTTATACCAATTGCGAAAACTTATATGCCATTTGAATCTCTATATTCCCGCCAGTGTTGGAAATGAGACTCAATTTATTTGGCAGATTAGTTTTCGCAATTGGTATTACAAATCATCCAGCCATTTCAGAAGTTCTTCCTTGTTATCCCAACCGATAATTTCATCAATTTCCGGATCTTTTGACAGGATCGTTTCTGTGTATTTGATAAACCGTTTCTGAACTTCCCGTCTTCTT
The DNA here is from genome assembly GCA_030627475.1 of Deltaproteobacteria bacterium. Classification (GTDB taxonomy): domain Bacteria; phylum Desulfobacterota; class Desulfobacteria; order Desulfobacterales; family ETH-SRB1; genus B13-G4. Next base: position 250 of record DAOURZ010000174.1, read on the forward strand.
GACAGATCAAGTTTGAGATAGATCATGGTGGATTTAATATCTTCGTGTCCCAGGTGTATCTTAATGTCAGATATTGGAGATCCGTTCATAAGCATGTTAACGGCACATGAATGCCGGAAACAATGGGCAGCATTCAGGGATTTCAACCGGCTTTCTGGCAGCGTTTTTTTGAGGTACTTTTGGCAGATTCGATAAATGCCGTGACGTGTAAAACCCTGGCGACGCTGATTGATGAACAGACGGTCACGGTAAATATGCTGGGGTTTTTCGCGGTATTTTGAAAGATATTTTACTATCAGATCAATAGTTCTGGGCCAAAGCTGTACAATGCGAAACCGACTGCCCTTGCCGAGGATACCGATCCGCATTTCCTTTGGATCAAAGGATTCAATAGTCAATCCGGCTATTTCATGGGCCCTGGCTCCTGAATCATACAAAAGGTGAAGAATTGTATAATCCCTGAACCCCTCTTTTCTTTTAAGATCTACGGATTCAAAAACCTTAATGGCATCATCCTGTGTCAAAAATCCGAATAGAGGCTTGGGTTCACGTTTTGACGGGATATTCAAAATTCTCCGGGCGACTTCACTGTCTTCAGGGTCCATCAATAAGATCATACGGGCCATAGATCTTATGGCTGCAAGTCGGGCATTCCGAGTCTTAATGCCGTTTTTAAGAGAGGTTTCCAGGTAATCCAGGAAGTCTATGACAAGATCTGTGGAGATGTCGGCAACATTGATCTTTTTGTTTTTCTTCTCAAGGTATTGGGAAGCATAAGGAATAAAAATCCTGAAAGCATCCTTATACGATTTTACTGTATCAGGATCTAATCCCCGAATATCATGCAGGTATTTTGTCAAAAACATTACAACGCAATCGGTAAGTTTCACAGCGGGTCCTCCTTTTTGTGTTTTACGCAAAAGTTAACCAGGGCCTCTCCATATTCGGCATCGATAACTTTCAGGTATTTTATGGTGTAACGCCAGTCTGTGTGCCCCAGATAGGCTGCCAGAACAGGCAGGGCATTCTGTGCAGAACGTCCTCTTTGCCTGACATTCTTCAACGTATTGACTGTAAATGAATGGCGCAGAGAATGCGGCTTGGGATGGCCGAATGTGACATTACCTATGGTCGATTTGGGACGGTAGATACCGATTTCTTTGACAGCTCGGTGAAAATACTTATAGGCAACGAATTTCGATGCCACGACACCGGGGCTAATTGATAACAGATGCGAATTTTCCTGTTTGCCGATAACTGCATCTCTTACCGATATAAAATTGTCAAGAACCGGCAGCATAATTTTAGGGATGGGGATCAACCTGTCTTTGTTAAACTTGGTTTTCTCGATATACAGAGACATCTCATCTTTCCGGTAATGGTGCTCCATTATTCGAAAGGGTTCGGATATCCTCAGTCCACACCGGGCCATGAGTGACAGACATGTGTATACAGCAAGATCCCTTAGAAAAAAACATTCACGATTTTTTCGAATTTGATTTTGGACGGATACAAGCATTGCATCGACCTGGTTTGGAGAAAATACAAAGGGAATGTAATGGTTTTCAGACAATTCCTGAATATTTGCTACCGGATTTGCTGCCATTTTTTCCATGCGGATCATGAATTCAAAAAAGCCTCTGAGAAGGGTGAAAGTTTTATTGACGGTGCCGGGCTCTGCATCGAAACTAATGCGAAAATTCAGAAAAAAAGCCGGTGTCAGATCATGGCGACCAGCCTGATTTTGAATAATATATCGATCCAGGGTCGCCAAAAACCAGCGAAGTTTCTTATATTGGTATCCGGCGTTCGTCCTGAATTCAAGATAATCTTCGAAGTCTTTTGCCAGAAAACTTTTAAATTTAATCATCGAACAATACCTCCCTCATCAGCCTGATATTAATATGCAGATACCGCTTTGTCGCCTTGATGCAGTCATGTCCCAGCATCTCCTTGATTTCAAATATTGAGGCTCCGCTCTCCAAAAGATTTTGAGCGTAAGTATGTCTTAACCAGTAAGATGTCCCAGGCACATCAGCTCTTCGCATAGCCTTTGTAATCGCATCCGACACCAGGCCGCCGGGCACCGGTTTATGCGGCGGCGACAAAGAGAGAAACAAATGTCGCTCTTTATTTTTCGGCCTTGCACCAATGATATATGCAGCAATGGCCTTTACAGCCCTTTCGGGAAGAGGAAAGCGAATCGGGTTCATGCCTTTTCGCTCAGGCACCGTCAGTTCCCCTTTTTCAAAAGAGATGTCATCAAGCCGTATTCGGGCAATCTCTACTGGACGAAGACCGGTGGTGTATGCAATTATGGTCATGGCATGAATGCGAATTTCTTCATTGCTCGACAAATCCATAGCCTTAAAAAGTTTTTGAATCTCATTTTTCCGAAGATACTTAGGCGGATTTTCATAAGCAAAAACAGGCGCAGACACAATCATTGATGCCAGATCCCGTTTCAGCATCTTTTTTTCAAGATAAACATACCTAAGAAAACCTTTCACAATGGTTCGGTTGTCTGAACATGTCTTGGGAGCAAGACCCTGGTTACGGCTTTTCAAAAAGTCGTCAATATGATCAATCTTCAATGCAATAAGCCGAATGTTGCTTTCTTTCAGCCAGACATAGAAATCCCAGAGGATTTTTCGTATTCGTTTTCTTCTGGTATCTTTTGTCTGACTTATCTTTTTATGCCAGGCCAGATAATGTTCGAATACTTCCGGCAGTTGGTAAGGTCCAGATGCTTTTTCAAGTATCCCGACTTTTTCCAGATACCGACAAAAGCCGGTCATGGCTCCCGATGCCTTGGTTAATCGGCATTCTTCCAAAAATAAAGACCTGTTTTCCAGAGCAACAGCCTGTTTTTCAGACCATCCCTGTTTAACAGTCAGGGCATTATAGTGCTTGAGTATCCCATCATGACTGTCAATGGTACGGCTCGAATATCCCTGATCTATCATCCACAGGAGGTAATCTTCTATCCATTTGGTAAGCTTTGATTTATTCATTTATGCGTCCATTGTTTGATTGTCGCTTTTTGGAAAATACATTGACAATGAATTTCTGAAGCTGATCAATGCGATATTTCAAATCATCTATATCTTTTTCCAGACTTTTAATGCTGTCATGGTTTATCTTTTTATCAGGTAAAGATTTGGAAAAATTGGACTTAGAAAGAACCTTGCCGATTCTCAGAGGAGTTCCCGCCCCCCTGACATCCGGTTTTTCTTCTTGTTTTGTATTGAGAAAATTTAGAAGAAAGTCAGCGCTTTGACGGAATCCGGTTTTTCTGACTTCCATAACCATATCAATGGTATTGAAATTGATTTTACAATCAAAGCACCGGGCCAGATTTTTGTTTTTCATGACTGAGGTATGAAAAGATGAACAAAGAGGACACTCAAACCTGAAAATCCCTGAATCCATATGATTCTGCAAACCCAGTTCATTTTCTATCAGATTTTGAATCGGGATACGGTTTCTAAGATTATACAGAATCTGTTTTGATAAACGGCCTTTACCGGTTTTTCCGGCATGCTGAAGTTTTACAAGGCAGTTATCCTTTGATTTTTTGTCTTCTTCTTCGTTTTGCCTAATTTTCATTATCTGCCACCTTGTTTGAGCATTAATTTTTCGTTTAACAAGGTATTAACAGAAATTGGAAATGTTTAAATGCCAGTTCCTGTATCCCTTAGTAATCGGGGGTTCAGACCAACTGGTTTTGGGATAAAATGTATTTTAGATTCGGTAATTTCCCTCAAGCGGATAAGTACGGGACCATTTCCCAAAACAGATTGAAATGATGTAATGGTTGGCTGACAATTTTTGAATTGTTCCGGAAAAAAATTAATAATGATCAGCAGAATATTTTGGACATAATCAAGACGCAGTTTTATCCACCTGTTATCACAAGCTGAATCGAAAAGTTCCTGATCTACGTCTAATTCTTCTGCCATTGAAGCCATATTCAGAGATTC
>DAOURZ010000421.1 GCA_030627475.1 Deltaproteobacteria bacterium
AAATAAATTTAGCACGATTTGAGGTAAGTATCTTGATCAGACTGAAGTATGCGCAACTTGAATGAATATGGACAATAGAAAAATCATGCTTGTTGAGAAATTTAACCGCCTTTAGCATGAATGACAATCTAGTTCTTCTATTCTTACGCTCTCCCTTCAAGGAAATTCTATATATCTTCCTTCCATCAAGAACCTCAAAAGTCTCGTCTCTGGTATCTGAAGTCGCCAATATAGTAACATCAAATCCATTATCCGATACAGCCCTAGAATAATGTTCAAGATTAGTCTCAGGATGTCTTAGATAGCAAATGTAACAGATTTTCGGTTTGGCACTTTTACCCATGTTGGCGTACTTTCCTTAGATATCTTTTCAGGATGGAAATTCTTAACGAGCATACTTAGAGCTTATTTCAGTAGGCGACTGAGCGCGACCAAAAAGGCCCGTTGGAAGGGCACGAAACATGTGTGCATGGCCTACTGAAATAGGCTCTTATTATAAATAAACTCTGACATTGCCGCAACAAATAAAAATGGATGTCTTAAAGATTCAAAAAGCAGTCCCTTGAGCTGTGACCAGCTTTTTGGAAAAGACGCTCAATTCTTCTTAGCTAAGGAACGGGGACGAAATAACTTCCCCAACTCCTCTATCAAGTTGGCTTTATTTACAAGTCTCTTTTGAGATACAGAGTCTTTATGCAAAACTTGGGAATTATTTTCACCAAAATATCAAAAAATACGAAAAATCATGATTTTCAGGCAAACCTCACCTGCATTGTTTCGGATAGAGATTGATGTTTAGTATCTTTGAATTTCTTTTGTCTTTATGTTCTGAACAACAGAACCATAAGCGTGGTCCACGATCTTATTGTAAATGACAAGTTCGTTTTCATGCTCCGGGAACCACTGGAGCCTGCAACCCATCTGCCAGCACCATGTTGAAGATTCATCTACGTGCCGAAAACCACTGTCACTATTACGATCAAAGTAACCGACCAGGATTTTTTCATCTTTAAAAGACGTATAATTATTACGTGGTCCAACCATTGCAAGTATGGTATTATTATCTTTACTAAACGGTGTAACATCATAATACCCAAAGAAAGTTTGATATCCGGAAACTGCAAATTTTTCAATTTTCGGCGATCTTGTCTTTTCTCTGCGCTGATAAAACCTGCAAGATCGCCAACCACGATGAGCAAATACACTCACGTAATCTCGCGCCATAGAGACTCTCTGGGCATTGTTTTTACCAATCAGATTTTTGATAGCTTGCTTCATAATATTTTTCTAACTCTATATTCGATTTTTCTAAAGCCATTTTATGACTTATTTTTCCGGCATGGGTCAGCAATTCTCTGCCGTTTAATTGTAAAATGTTATCCAGCCTGCCAATCCAATCTTTCATATACATTGGTGTATGTTGCTGTGCCATTGTCTCGGCAAAGGCAAGATATTGTTCAACCAATAATCAACGCTGGTTGTATAGATATCCTTGATTTTCTGATAAAAAAACGGCATCCTTCATTTGTCAGTTTACACTTTTTTGTCATTTCGAGCAAAGCGAGAAATCTTTAATCGTTTGACCTATAAAATTTCTCGTCGTTTTACTCCTCAAAATGACAATGAAAAATGCCAAAAAACGCTCATAAATACGGATTTCACGAAGTCTGTCTTGTAGCTCATTGAAATAATTCATGGAGTTACCAGTTTTAAACTGCTCATTATTCAGGGCAAAACCTTTCACCATGTACTCTTTTAGGAACGTGGACGAAACAACTTCCGCAACTATGCATCACAGC
>DAOURZ010000176.1 GCA_030627475.1 Deltaproteobacteria bacterium
GCATTGTTTTGTAGGGACTACCGGAAGCAAGGAAATATAAGCTGCAATATACTGCCCTCAGTGAACAGCAAAAACACAATTTCTATTTTCTACACTGGCCGACTATAAATAAAGTAAAAAAAATAACGCACGATAATATTACAATGGTTGCGCCTGATGCAATGTCTGCATAATATGAAAAGAATAGTCCCCCTACCGTGGATAGCAAAGCAACTGCTATGGCAATTGAAATCATTGGAATATAGTGATCGGTTATTTGTGAAGCTGCTGCTCCCGGTATTACAAGAAGAGCCGAAACAAGAATTATACCTATAATTTTTATGCTGATTACAACCGATATTCCAAGTATTGTAAGAAAAAAATGATCAAGAAAAGCTACCGGCATTCCGCTGACAAGCGCAACCTCTCTGTCAAATGAAACAAACAGCAGTTCCTTGAAAAGCAAAAAAATGGATATAAGGACAATACCTCCCAACAACGCAATAATTATTAAATCATTACTGGTAATTGCGAGTATGTTACCAAAAAGATATCCGAAAAGATCTACATTATATTGATCTGACATGCCAATAAAAATAATTCCGAGCGCCATGGCCAAAGCAAAAAAAATTCCTACGGCTGTATCGGCGCTTAATTTTCCATGCCTGCCTATATAGCCGATTGCATTGGAAACAGCTATTGCAAATGCAATAGCTGTAAGTGTAGGAGAAATACCAAGAAGAACTCCCAGAGCAATACCACCGAATGCTGAATGCGCCACACCAACCCCCACGAATGATAAACGGCGGAGCACAACAAAAAATGAAACTACAGCAAGAACCGGGCTCAACATTATTCCGGCCATAAACGCATTTCGCATAAATTCAAGGTTAAAAATTTCAATCATTATGTTTATGCTTTTTTAAACACGTTGCGCATCTGGAATCGTGAACCATAACATTCAGGTTTTTCCCATAAACCTTTTGCATTATTTCAGGTTCAAAACAGGAATCCGGTTCACCATGATAGTGAATCTGCATATTCAAACATGCGATACGATCCGCATGGGCAGTAATAACTCCTATATCATGTGAAACCATTATTACTGACATGTTCATTTCATCTCTGAATTTGGCCAACAATTCATAAAAATCTTCCTGAGCAACACTGTCAATTCCTGTTGAAGGCTCGTCCAGTACCAATAGCTTAGGCTTTGATGCCAATGCACGGGCAATGTGAACTCTCTGCTGCTGGCCGCCGGATAGAATTCCAAAGGATTTATTTGCATATTTTGCCATGTTTGTTCTGGCCAGCATCTCCATTGCAACTTCCCTGCTTTTGTTTCCGGGTCGTTTTAAAAAACCAATCCTGTTATATAAGCCCATCAGGACTACATCCAAGGCAGTAACAGGAAAAGATCTGTCAGCTTTGGAAATCTGGGGCAGATATCCAACTTCAAGCCGGGTATGCTTATCCGGCCTGTGTCCAAATAATTTCACTACACCTTTTTGAGGACAAACAAGTCCCATAATAACTTTAAGCAGAGTTGATTTTCCACCACCGTTAGGACCGACGATACCGAAAATCTCACCTTGATAGCACTCCAGACATATAGACTTCAGCACCCATTTATTGTAATAACTGACCCAGACATCTTGAAGCTCCGCATAAATGACCTTTTTATTTCCGATATTTGTTGCTTCATGGTCTTTCAAAGCATTGCCTCCTGAAAGACCTTAAGGTTATATTTCATAAGATCAAGATAGCTGTTGCGATCTTTTATATTTGAGCCTCCCATTGGGTCAAGAAGAAGCACTTTAACATTCGCTTCTCCGGCAATTACTTCTGCAACCTTTGGATTTAGCTGTGGTTCAGCAAATACAGCCCGAATATCATGCTTTTTTATAAGAGAAATGATTTTTTTTATCTTTCTCGGCGTAGGGCTTCTTCCCGGAGCTTCCTCAATCACACCAACTGATTCAAGCCCGTATTGCCTTGCAAAGTAATCCCATGCAGGATGAAAGGAAACATATTTTCTGATTTTGAATTTCTCAACCATCAAAGTTATCAAGGCATGAAGTTCATCCAGTTTATCTAAATACGCTGATCCTTGCTTTTCATAGTAATTCATATGCTTTTTATCAATCTTGCAAAGCTCTGAAATAATTTTATTAACCATCAATTTCGCTATGTTTGGATCAAGCCATATATGCGGATTGGCAAAGCCCGAGTCTGTCTCTAAAATATCTTTGTCACCATGAGGATGATGTTTTGATAACTTTATCAGAGAGATCCCTTTAGATAATTTCACAGTATGCAACTGGTTTTTTGATAATCTGACAAATTTTCCTGCCCATAATTCAAGGCCGGCACCAATCATAAAAAAAATACGTGCCTCGGAAATTTTTTTTAACAGACCCGGCCTTGGTTCATATGTGTGAGGGCTGGCGCAGGAAGGAATAACGGTAGTCACGTCAACATACATACCCCCAACCTGTTTTACCATATCTGCAACAGGAAAAATGCTGGCAATTACCGGAATTTTTTCCCCAAAGCAGTCAGGAGCTTGCAACTGAATAGCGAGAAAAACCAGTATAAACAAAACCGGTATACGTAATATTTTTATTTTCATAAAAAGCCCCTCCATGCTGCAATTCTCCTCTATCTTCTGTTTTTTTAACAGTGAACCGATAACTGTCAACCGTAAACAATGAGGATGAATTATTTTCCTCAACTATGCATCACAGCTTTGGGCAAAAGCGGCCTTAAGCTGTGATGCATAGTTGAGGAAGTTATTTCGTCCATTATTCTCTATGCTTTATTTATGTCCTAATGCCTGAAACTCCTCTGGCCGGTGTAAACCATTGTGGCATTTGCCTCGTTGCAGGCTTCAATTGACTGATAATCATTGTTTGACCCGCCCGGCTGAATTACAGCAGAAACACCTTCTTTCAAACCAACATCAATACCGTCTCTGAATGGAAAAAATGCATCGCTGACCATTATGGAATTGATAAGTCCGCCCTTCTCATCTGAAACTCTATTATCAATTTCTGCCTTTTTGTCGTTGTCTGCCAATTCGTTATAAGAGATTTTATACATTTCAAAACAATAACGGTCAGCAAGCTTTCGATACGCTTTATCCCGTGCGATTTCGGCAACCCCTACCCTGTCCTGTTCACCTGTGCCAATACCGATTGTAACCATGTCCTTTACATAAACAACCGAGTTGGATGTAATTCCTGACTCCACCAGCCATCCGAAGATCATATCATTATATTCCTTCCCGGTTGGCTCCCGATTAATCCTGTATTGCTTTCCCTTGTATTCGCATTCAGCTATTTTTAGATCATCTTTTGACCGGGCAGAGGGCACAAAAGACCACTGAGCAACGATACCACCATCAATAAGGCTTTTAAATTCCACAAATCTTTTACCAACGAAATCTGTTAATCTGTTTATATTGCCTATCTTTATAACTCTGAGATTTTTTTTCTTTGCAAAAATATCCATAACCCCTTCTTCAAAATCAGGGGCAACCACAACTTCAGAATATTGCCTGTTGATTGTTTCAGCCGTTGCTCTGTCAATAGCTCTGTTTACAGCGATACAACCTCCGAATGCCGCAATTCTGTCTGCCATATTCGCTTTAAGATAAGCCTCCTCAAGTGTATCAGCCTGAGCAACCCCGCATGGATTGTTATGCTTTACAATTACCACTGTGGGTTTGTCTTTAAAATATCTCAGAATATTCAGGGAATTGTCAGCATCAGTCAAATTTGTTTTGCCGGGATGTTTGCCTGACTGCAAAAGCTCAATGTCTGATGCAAGATACCGACCTGGCTGTATGATCTCTGTTTCTCCAAGAATCAGATTTCCATTAACAAGTTTGTAAAGCGCAGCTTCCTGTCCGGGATTTTCACCATATCTTAAACCTTTTTCAACATTATCTATAGTCCAGGTAACTTTTTCATAAAACAGAGTCTGCCTTTTATCCTTATCTACAAAGCTGATTTCCATATTCGGCGTAAAATGGTCATCCATAATTGTCTTGTACATTTTTTTCAGATCTTCAGCCATAATTTATCTCCTTGATTTTTATCTAAAATCCGTATTCAAGACTCAAATATCTATAATTTTAAAAATCCTGATACCCGATATCTGAATCCTGAGGAACGTGGACGAAATAAACTTCCGCAACTATGCATCACAGCA
>DAOURZ010000123.1 GCA_030627475.1 Deltaproteobacteria bacterium
ATTTGTATGTTTTGATTATTATAATGGAATATGGATAGTAAAATGCCCTAGACTCAATAATTGCTTCTAGGGAATCGTTGATATAAACAGAGCAACCCTTGAAATGTTCCAGGCTGAAAGTAAAAAAGAGCTTCTTGAAAATCTAACGCTGGTTTTCGGGAAAGAATCTTACGAAGTGTTTCAAGATGAGCTTATAGCTCTGGCCGAGGGAAAGAACAACTTTAAGGCAGAGACCGTTAATAAAACGCTTCAAGGCAGTGAACTTCACGTCAGTCTGCTGCTCTCCGTAGTGCCTGGATTTGAAGACTCCTGGTCAAAGATATTTATTACGCTTTCAGACATTACAGAGCAGGTGCGGGCTAGGCACATTCTGCAAGAGAGAGAGGAAATATTTGGAAGTATTTTCAACCAATCTCCCATAGGAACTGAATTATATGATCCGGAAGGTAATTTGGTTGATGCTAACCCAAAGTGCCTGGAAATATTTGGCGTTCAGAATGTTGAAGCCGTAAAAAGCTTTAGGCTTTTTGAAAATCCGAATATATCCGATAAGGTTAAAAAAAGAATTCGCGCTGGTGAACCGGTAAGTTATGAATTTGAATTGGATTTTGATAAGGTACGAAAGTTAGATTTATATAAGACAGGCAAAACCGGAAAATTATTTTTGGAGTTTTTTATAACACCTTGTAAAACAAGGGGCTATGAGCAAAATGAATTTCTGGTACACATAATAGATATAACGGAGCGTAAGCAGGCGGAAAAAGAATTGCATCGAGCCAACCGAGCACTCAAAACTTTCAGTGAGTGTAATCAGGCAGTGGTGCGCGCCAGGAAGGAGCCACATTTATTGCATGAGATATGCCGGATTATTGTAGACATTGGAGGATATCATTTGGCGTGGGTCGGCTTTGTCCGGCAGGATGAAGCAAAGACAGTGCAGCCTGTAGCCCAGGCAGGATACGAGGAAGGCTATCTTGATAAGCTGAACATCACCTGGGCAGATACAAAGCAGGGTCGTGGTCCTACCGGAACGGCTATAAGGACAGGAACACCCATTGTTACAAAGAGCATACTCACTGATCCCAAATACATGCCATGGCGTGCTGAAGCAAGCAAGCGTGGCTACGAATCCGCAATTGCCCTTCCTTTAATCCACAATGGTCAGACCTTTGGTACGATTAACATCTATGCCAAGGAACCGGATGCCTTTGATACAGAAGAAATCAACCTGATGATGGAACTTGCAGACGATTTGACCTATGGAATTATGGCACTGCGTACACTTTCCGCACACAAGCAGGCAGAGGAAGAATTAAAGAAACACCGTGAACGGCTGGAGGAACTGGTCAAGGATCGAACAACCGAACTGAAAAAAAAGGTCGCGGAACTTGAACGCATGAATGATCTTTTTGTGGGACGGGAGTTTCGGATAAAGGAACTCAGGGACAGGGTTAAGGAATTGACAATTGATAATTGACAATTTAAAAAAGGAGCTAAACGATGAAAATTGTCTATAGTTTTACAATTTTTTTTCTTGTTCTGTTTGGTACATTTTTTCTGCCGGCTCAAGCTAATAACGAGATTCGAACTGATAAAAGACCGCTTTATCACTTTGGCACTCCGCCCTATCAGAAAGGGCAGGCAATTGATGAAATACGGACTTTGTATAAACCAATCTTTAGAACACCGCCGATCCCGCACCAGGCCATTGTGGCACACCCTTCATTGCCTGATCATATAAAGCATAAAATTCAGAAGGTTCTGCCCATGATTGATCCATCCTTGTTAAAAGGTTTACAAAATGCAGGGTTTGCAATCCGGCCTGACAGCTTTTATGATGGAATACGTTTATTGCTTGAAGAGAAAAAATAATAATCTGAGTTACGGGTTGTAGTATGGTGAACCTTCGAACCAAGTTGCTGATTCCAGTCCTTTTGACGGCGCTACTCGCAGTAGCCGGTATCGTTTACATTTCGATATTGCAGTATCAGTTGTTCCGGCACCAGACTGAACACCGCATGATGGGGCATAAACAACATTTACATCTTTTGATAGGTAATCTTCAGAAAAAATCACATGAACTCATAGAATTATTGAGCAATAAGTGGCGTTTCCTGGACAGCATATCTGCAGGGAATATGGATATTTTGTTGAACGAAATAACTCCATTTCACAAAAATCGGCAGTATGATTTTATTGCGGTATATAACATGGAGGGCATAACAATTGCCCGAGGTGATTCTCCCGATCATTTTGGTATGCTTGATGATTTATATGAGCATATCATGAAGGCGAAAAAAGGAGAAACAAGAAAATCTTTTGTGACATTATACGATAACAAATTGCTCTTATTGGAACTGAAACGCCTTGAGACGAGTTACAGACCTATTGGGTTTCTTGCTGTCGGACAATATCTTGATGAGAAAACGGTGAATATTTTTGTACAAGTACATCAATTATATCTGGGGTTTCAATATAAAGATGCTGAGGTATGTTTCAATAATTCAATACTACCTGCAAACATAGATAAAAACCGGTTTCAGGTTGAATTTACAGATGAATTGGGTCAGGATTCTCCTTTATCTGCAATTTTATGGGAAGATACATCCAAACTCAGGTCAAAATTCCGGCATAATTTTTTCATTGTGATGATCGTACTCGTGCTGGCAAGCTACGTGGTAATCTACTTTTCACGACGGATTTTTGTGAACACCGTAAATACTTTGGATAAAGCTCGTACATCTGCCGAAAGAGCGCTTTTTGAGCGAAAACAGGCAGAAGAAGCATTGAAACAACTAAATGAGGCATTGGAGGAACGTGTTCAAGAGCGTACACAAGACCTGAAGGCCGAAATTTTCGAGCACAAACAAGCGGAAGGGGAATTAAAAAAATATCAAGACCATCTGGAAGAATTGGTGGAAGACCGCACAAATGAACTTAAGAAAAAGACAGATAAAATCGAAGAATCCCGCAAAGCCCTCACTTATCTTGTTGAGGATGTAAACGAAGCAGGGGAAGAGCTCCGAAAAGTAAATATGGAATATTCCGCTGCAAACAAAGAGCTGAAGGAATTTGCCTATATTGTATCCCATGATCTAAAAGCACCGTTGCGAGCTATCAGCCAGCTAACCCAATGGATTTCAGAGGACTATTCCGAAGCATTCGACGATGACGGCAAAATGCAGATGGATTTGATCCTGAAAAGAGTCAAGCGCATGAACAGCCTTATTGATGGTATCCTGCGTTACTCACGCGTCGGTCAAATCAGAAAAAAAGAAGAACGCCTGGATCTGAATCTTCTTGTCAATGAGGTTATTGACAACATTGCGCCGCCGGATAATATTCAGATAATATTCGAAAACAAACTACCCGTGATCTTCAGGGATTCCATACGTATGGAACAGGTTTTTCAAAATCTTATTGGAAATGCCATAAAATTTATGGATAAGGGTGAGGGTATTATCAAGGTGGGATGTGTAGACGATGGCGCATACTGGAACTTCAGCGTTTCCGATAACGGTCCTGGAATCGACAAGAGATATCATGATAAAATCTTCCGGATATTCCAGACACTGGTGCCACGTGATGAGCACGAAAGCACCGGAATCGGTCTGGCTCTGGTTAAAAAAATTATTGGGCAATATGGTGGTTCTGTCTCGGTAGAGTCGGAAGCAGGTCATGGGGCCACATTCTTTTTCACATTGCCGAAAAAAGGAGAAAAAATATGAGAAGTCCCAAGTCAATTCTTTTGGTTGAAGACGACAGGGTTGATGCCATGACGGTTAAACGGGCATTGAAAGAAATTAAAGTCACCAACAGGCTGGATATTGTAAATAATGGTGAGGAAGCACTAACTTTTCTGAAAAATTCTGAAAACAAAAAGCCGGGTATCATTTTACTTGATTTAAATATGCCCAGGATGAATGGCATCGAATTTCTGAAAATAGCCAAAAAAGACGAGAGACTTAAAAAAATTCCTGTCATTGTTCTAACAACATCAAAAGAAGATCAGGATAAGGTTGACAGTTTTAATTTAGGGGTTTCAGGGTACATGATCAAGCCGGTTGATTACCGGAAATTTGTTGAGGTTGTAAAAACAATTGACCTGTACTGGACATTAAGTGAGCTGCCGGATTAATAAGGAACGTGGACAAAATAATTTCCCCATTCTATGAATCACGGCTTCAGGCCACCTTTGACCCAAATCTATGCACCTGCTTGCGGAAGTTAATTTGTTTCCCGTTCCTAAGGAGAAAATTATGAAAAACAGCAAAATTCGTATTCTTCTTGTAGAAGACGACAAGGTTGATCAGATGGCGTTTGAGAGGTTCGCCGGAAGTGGGAACCTGCCTTATGATTACACCATTGCCGGGTCAGTTGCTGAGGCCAAAAAGATTTTAAAATCAATCAGCTTTGATATCATTATTTCGGATTATAGCCTTGGAGACGGAACATTCTTTGAACTTTTTGATCAATTCAAAGAACTCCCGGTTATTGTTACGACCGGTACCGGTAACGAGGAAGTTGCTGTAGAGGCTATGAAGTTAGGGGCATGCGATTATCTGATCAAAGATCCCGAAGGCAATTACCTCAAAACTCTTCCGTCCACCGTGGAACTTGCGCTTAAACGGAAACAGAACGAAAAGGAATTGCAAAACTACCACGAACGACTTGAATCCATGGTAAAGGAACGAACAGCCTCATTGCAGGCTGAAATCGTTGAGCGTAAGCGGGCAGAGGAGGCACTAAAGGAGAGCGAGGAGAAATATCGGGCTATGATGGAAGCAATGAAAGAGTCAGTCTTTATTTGCTCTCCGGATTATCGAATTGAATATATGAACCCGACTATGATCAAAAGGACAGGGCGTGATGCCACAGGAGAGATTTGTTTCAAAGCCTTGCACGATCTGGATAAAAAATGTCCATGGTGTATGAACGATAAAGCACAGGCAAATGAGCATGTTGAGACAGATATTGTTAGCCCGAAGGACAACCGTTCTTACCATGTTTCCCAAACCCCCATTATGCACAGGGATGGAGCTGTCTCAAAGATGACTATTCTTAGAGATACTACTGATTTGATAAAATTGGAAGGCCAACTCCGCCATGCCCAGAAAATGGAAGCCATCGGCTCACTGGCCGGAGGCATTGCCCACGATTTCAACAATGTCCTCTTCGCAATTATAGGGTACACGGAATTATCCATAGACTCTGTGCCTGAA
>DAOURZ010000147.1 GCA_030627475.1 Deltaproteobacteria bacterium
CAATCATTTCCGAAGTAGCGGAATTTTCCAGAAAATGTTGGCCCAATTGCTTTCTGGCATGTATTTGCCAGGCGGCAAGTAGTGTTTTTGGAAATGTCATATTCAAGCTTTCTCACGTAAGCGAAGTTTAATAAATATCTTTCGAGTTATAAAATAGGTTGCTATACCGGGAAGAATGCCAAGAATAATTCCGCCCGTAACCATAGCAATAGTAACATTCGCTCCCAGTTTTAACAGTTCTATGATTGACTCATATTTTGTACTGAAGGGGGCGGAATTGCCAAGAACAGACATCCCAAGATCGTAGCTGCCCTTATAAAATAAAGGTATAGTAAGAGGATTGCTGAACCATACACCGATTGCTGCGGCTGCTTTGCTTCCCCGTAAAATAAACGCAAGAAAGAGAGCAATAATTGTATGAAAAGGAATGGTGGGAGTTATGGTTATAAATACTCCTATAGCCATTCCAAGAGCGACATAATGAGGATCACCATTAATTTTTTTAAATCTAATTATAAGCTGACGGATTTTTTCTCTAAGATTCATTAGATTTTACCATGTCTGACGGTACATTAAATCATTACCTGCAATACCGAATATTTAGGAACATGAACGAAATAACTTCATCAACTATGCATCATAGCTTTAGGCCGCCTTTGTTTGATCTCAAATTTCAAAAGTATCAAAATAGCTCGCTATATCTTCAAACAAATCCAACCAAAATCTATGCGCCTGCTTGCAGAAGTTAATTCGGCCACGTTTCTGATTTCTGCGATTAATGTCGCTTTTTATTAAATTCGATTCTTCCCTTTTTCTGTCGGAAAATCAACCTGAGAGGGGTCTTGTCTAACCCGGTGTGTTCACGAATCCGGTTGATAAGATATCTTTTGTATGAAAAATGAACTGCGTCAGGATAGTTTACAAAGCAGACAAAAGAAGGCGGTTTTGAAGTTACCTGGGTAGAATAATAAAATTTAAGCCGTTTCCCCCGGTAAAGTGAAGGTTCGGTTTTTTTGATAGCGCGCTCAATTATTCTGTTTAACAGGCCGGTTGTTATGCGTGTTGCATACTGGCTGTAAACTTCATCAACAGACGTGAATATTTTAAAAACTCTAAGTCCGGTAAGAGCAGAGATAGTCATGGCCGGTGCAAAACTTAAAAATTTTGACTCCATTTTTAATTGTTCATAATATTTTTTTACGGTTTTACTGTCTTTTTCAATAAGATCCCATTTATTAATCAGCATTATGCAAGCGCATTTTTTCTCAAAAGCATAGCCCGCAACAGTTATGTCCTGTTCCGTAATTCCTTCGTTTGCATCCATAACGATCAGGGCAACGTCACATCTATCAAGGCTTCTTAATGCTTTGATTACCGAAAATTTTTCGATTTTCCTTGATACTTTTCCTTTACGCCTGATGCCTGCGGTATCTATAAGAAGATATGATTTGCCGTTAATAGTACAGACAGAGTCAATTGCGTCACGTGTTGTCCCCGGAATATCACTTACAAGCAAACGTTTTTCACCAAGGATGCGATTTATAAGAGATGATTTGCCGACATTCGGCCTGCCCACGACAGCGAGCTTTATCATATCTTTTGTTTGCTCCGGAGCTGATTCCGGAAATGCGAGTATCAGGTCATCAAGAAAATCATATACACCATATCGGTGTTCAGCAGAAACAGGATACATTTTTTTTATTCCAAGGTTGTAGAAATCATAAAGTTTTGTTTCCTGTTCAAGGCCGTCTATCTTGTTAACAACATAAAAAACCGGCTTTGCAGTTGTACGTAGGATTTTGACAACATCTTTATCATGGGGCGATATTCCTGCTTTCCCATCCAGCAGAAAAATTATAACATCAGCATCTTCTATTGCCTGAAGTACCTGGAAATGAATTTCATTTGCGAAATTATCTTTATCATCACTCAAAAATCCACCTGTATCAACCAGGGTAAATACAACGTCATTCCAGGTCGCATCACCGTAATTCCGGTCTCTTGTGACACCGGGGAAATTATCGACAATGGCATTTCTTGATCTGGTAATGCGGTTAAAAAAGGTGGATTTGCCAACATTCGGGCGGCCAACGATTGCAACAACAGGTTTCATGGTTTCATATACGGCTAAAATTTAAAGGTTGATGGCTGAACTTCCTGACTCAAATTATAGTTGTTTCATATTAAACAACTATGATAAGCAATATGTTTATATCTTTCAACAATAAAAATTGATGGAAAAAGATTTATTATGATAATACTCGGTATTGAAACATCCTGCGATGAAACTGCTGCATCAATAGTTGTTGACGGTTCTGAAATTTTATCTTCCGTTGTGTCTTCTCAGGTGGATGTGCATCATAAATATGGCGGTGTTGTGCCTGAGCTTGCCTCAAGAAAACATATAGAAGACATTGTACCAATTGTAAAGGAAGCTGTCAGCAAGGCCGGCATTAATTTTAAACAGATTGATGCATTGGCTGTAACTCAGGGGCCGGGGCTTATAGGTTCGTTAATAGTAGGCTTTGCATTTGCAAAATCTTTTGCTTATACGCTTGGTATTCCATGGATTGGCGTCAACCATCTTGAGGGTCACATAAATTCCGTTTTTCTGGAATCAAATCCGCCGGTATTTCCTTTTGTATCACTTTTGGTTTCAGGCGGTCATACAAGCGTGTATTATGTGAAAAACCATACAAATATTGAATTGATGGGTCAGACAAGGGATGATGCTGCCGGCGAGGCTTTTGATAAAGTCTCAAAAGCAATAGGCTTTGGCTATCCGGGCGGGACAATCATAGACAGGCTGGCTAAAGATGGAGACCCATCGAAAATAATTTTTCCAAGAGCATATCTTGATAAATTCGGTTTTGACTTCAGTTTCAGCGGCATAAAAACTTCGGTAAACCGCTATCTTCAGACTCATAATAATGAATATAAAAATCAAATTGCCGATATTGTCGCAGGATTTCAGGAAGCGGTTGTTGATGTCCTTTCATGCAAAGTTTTAAACGCAGCGATAAAAATGGATTGCGATCATATTTCTATTGTAGGAGGCGTGGCAGCGAACAGCAGATTAAGAGAAAGAGCCAAACTGGATGCCGAACCAAAAGGCATTAAAGTTTATATTCCTTCGGTTGATTTATGCGGAGATAATGCAGCCATGATTGCAGCTACAGGATATTATTATTTAAAAGATGGAAAGTCTTCAGACATTAATGATGATGTATATTCGAGAATAAAAAATATCTCAACAAAGCCTATGGATCGGTCTGGGCCAAGGATCTGAAATCAAAACAAGATAACATTTTGCGCTCTTCTTCAAAATCGGCAAATTCCATGGCGATGTGCCGGAAATTTTCCTTCAGCTCCATAAAAGCATCAACCATATCCGGGTCAAAATGCTGCCCTTTTCCTTCAAAAATAATGGCCACCGCTTTGCTGTGGGGAAAAGGGGGTTTATATACTCGTTTGCTGATCAAAGCATCATAAACATCGGCCAACGCCATCAATCTGCCGGATACAGGAATTTCCTCGACCTTCAGCCCCCTAGGGTATCCTGATCCGTCCCATTTTTCATGGTGAGTGTAGGCAATCTCCTCGGCAAAGTAAAGAAAGGATTCTGTGCCCAATTTTTTGGTGGCAGTTCTTAAGGCGTCACACCCGAATGTTGTGTGTTTTTTCATCTCCTCGAATTCTTCTGACGTCAATTTGCCGGGTTTAAGCAAAATGTTGTCATGAACCCCCACTTTGCCGATATCGTGCAGCGGTGCGGATTTGTATAGCATTTCAATGATTGTATCATTCAGGAATCCACTGAATTTGGGATAATTCTTCAAGCGCTCTGCCAGAGCTTTAACATATCTTTTGGTGCGCTTTATGTGGCCGCCGGTTTCCGGGTCCCGGTATTCAGCCAGGGTTGCCAGACTTTCAATGGTTACCTCCTGTGTCAACTCAAGTTCCATGGTACGCTCTTTAACAAGCTCCTCAAGGTGATCTCTGTAACGTTTGAGTTCCAGTTGATTGTGAACCCTGGACTTGACAAGTTCCGGGCTAAACGGCTTGGTAATATAATCCACGGCTCCGAGTTGAAGCCCTCTGGCCTCGTTCCGTTCTTCAGCTAATGCAGTAAGAAAAATAACCGGAATATTTCTGGTCATATCTTTTGACTTCAGCTTTTCACACACTTGATATCCATCCATACCCGGCATCATGATATCAAGCAGAATCAGGTCAGGAGGGTTTTCAGCTATGTCCTGAAGAGCACTTTCTCCGTCCATGGCTACACTGACATCGTATTTATCGCTTAGTGTTTCAACAAGAATATCAATATTGATTTCTGTGTCGTCCACTACCATCACTGTGAAATTCGAAGAATCAGCCATGGATTTCCTCCTCTCCTTTCAGTTTCGCTATCATTGACTCCAAAATTTCCTGAGCTTCTTTGAATTTATACCTTTCTATCAAGCTGCCAAGCCTGGTTACAGATTGAGCATATTCTTCAGACAATGTAAACTCGGCAATTTGCTCCATAACTTTCTGACATTGCTTTGGCTTGCGTTTCAGGATTTGATATTCAAGCTTCAAAAATATTTCGAGAAGCACATCCGGCTCTCCTTTTTTCCCTTTGGTTTCTTTTTTTTCAATGTAATGTTCAAACTCGGGAAAGTCCTTAAGGGAATGAATAACTATGTTTAAAACCTTATCAAAACTATCTGTTAA
>DAOURZ010000479.1 GCA_030627475.1 Deltaproteobacteria bacterium
AATCTACAGACTGTCCCGCCTTACGTTGGTAGCCTCTTTGCCCGATCTACAATCACAAAAATCTTGAAATAGCTCGCTATTCCTTCGACTTTTGTGCCTATTTTTTATAGGGCAGATCGAACAAACCTGACCTAAATCTGTGAGCCTACTTGCGGAAGTTAATTCGTCCACGTTCCTGATTATGGTATTTTTCCCTTTTACAATTGTTATTCTTCAAAATGAGAATTGCCACTTCCACACACATTAGAGTATAAACTATTTCGTGAACCGTAAACCTGACAACCTGAGCAGTTACGTATTTCGAGCCTGTAATCTCAAAATATTACGGGTTGTTTTTATAGCTCTGGCAGTGACCGGCATTGCCTGCCCGATATTTTTTTATTACCGTCATAGCATTTCAATGCCCGAAGATAACTACAAAAACATTTCGCAATATCAACAACTCCATCAGAACCGATATGAAATTCGAGGATTTAACTTTGACAGCAGCCAGAATGGCAGAAGAGTCATCTCAATCAAGGCGGACAGGTTCACTATTAAAAAGAAGAAAATTGGTTTTTTAAGCTTTAGCTTGATGAACGAAGCCAAATTTGAAAATGCAGTTATTCATATTTATGGGAGGAGCCTACAGCCTGATAAGTCAGAAGTCGGAGGTCGGGAAAAGACAGAGGTCAGAGGTCAGAGGTCGGAAGTTGGAGGGAGAAGCGGACTTTCTGAAAAGAGATCGGATAATTCGTTGACAGATATCAAGGTTCAGCATAATTTGACATTTAAGGATGTTTTTTCAAAAGGTAATCTGCCATCGTTTCAGGTAAAGAAAATTTCATCAATTGTGATGGAGCCTGTTTGCTTGGAATTTCATGATGAACAATCTTCAGTGACCCGGATATCGGCGGCTTCAGCGGTTATTCGGTTTAAAAACCGGTATATTTTTTTCAAGGGGAACGTCAGGGTGGTGTCGGGCGAAAGAATTTTGACTACTAGCCGGCTCAGCCTGTTTCCTGAAAAAGCAGTTATAAGAACCGAGCAACACTTTATTTTAAAGACACCTGAAAAAAAACTGGAGGGAGAGCGTATGACCTCTGATATATTTTTGAAACCGGTTTTTTCGTCCAAAAAGGCAAAATCCGGACCACCAGAACAAGAATCAGGCCGCAACAAGGCACAAGAAACGCAAAATGGTTTGAGTTTTAATCAAAGGAATTAAAATCCTGGTGTCTTTGTGACTGAACCTTTACAAAACCGAGGAGTGCAACCGATGAAGAAAAAAATACGTAAACTTTCAACCATTGTTTGTTTATCATTATTTCTTTTGTGTTTAACAATTACAGCCCATGCTTCTGATACGTCGCAGAACTTTGTTGCCGCTGGTCGTGCCTTTCTCTTTAATGATGGTAATCCAACCTATTCCGGCTTGCTTGAGGCCAATGCAAAATTTAAGGAAGCACTTGATCCAACTGCTGGTGATCTAAATGATCCGGAAGCCAACCTGTTTTATGCGGTTACACGTATTTTGGCGTTTGGATTGGAAAATGGC
>DAOURZ010000333.1 GCA_030627475.1 Deltaproteobacteria bacterium
ATTGTGGAATTGCTATAGGGACAAAATGGCGGAAAGTGTCCCGCTTTATGTTGGTATCCTTCACGATTGATTAAAACATAAAACTGTAAACCGGGGATACGGTGTTTGATAAAGATCGTTTCACATAAAAATAGCTATTTTTTTCTTTAACTGCAAGCTAAAATTGACAGAATACATTCAAATACTTTGTGCCGAGTCAGCCCGATAGGCTGTAAGAAGCAACAAGAGGGGGTATAGTATCAAACCTTGATTATTTCATTTAGTTTTTTATAAATCCTCTTGATCCTACAATCGTCACTTGTTTTTAATTGCGCTTTAACATGACTGACTCTCCGGCTAACTTCAGGCCACCTTTGCCCGACCTGATCGCAATGCCTACATTCTGGCATCAGTTAGATATACTTATTTTAATGTATGGCTGGCTACTTTAAAAAACCGTTATTTTTTAAAAAAAGGGGTTGACATCTTTCGCCTTAAGGTAGCGCATGGTTATGTGTAGTCTGTGTTTGTTCGGTTGTGCCTCGGCCTTTATGGTTCGTGATATAAACGAGTCTTTTAACCTTTTACTTTTTTATTGCTTCAACAGAAAACTTACATATATCGGGTTGTTTTTCTCTTGACATTTTATAGAACATGGTTCTATAAATTTTTGGACATAAAAATGAGATCTTTCGTTAGATTTATTTTATTTTTTTTAAAAAACAGTTAGTTATATCTTTTTTATGGTGGACATAAATGAGAACATTTAAAAAGACACATAATTGGATAAGCTTCAAGCTCGACCTACGAAAAGCTTCACATAAACTATGGATACAGCTTGGCGAAGCAAAATCAAACTGCCAACATATCTCTGGTGTGCCTCTAATGCCAGTCGTTGCTAAAGAGCTGTATAAAGTTTTTTTAGCTAAGGGAGCTTTGGCAACCGCAGCAATAGAAGGAAATACGTTAACGGAGGAAGAGGTAAAAAAACATATCAATGGTGAATTAAAACTTCCCCCGTCAAAAGAGTATTTGAAAAAGGAAGTAAATAATATCATTGAGGCGTGTAATACTATTGGAAAAACTATTATTAGTGCAGGAGACGCTAAGCTAACAGTAAATAAAATAAAGCAATATAACGCTTGGGTATTAAATAATTTATCATTAGGTGAAAATGTCGAACCCGGAATAATAAGGAAACACAGTGTTGGGGTTGGAACATATAGAGGAGCCCCTGCTGAAGATTGCGAATATTTGCTTGAAAGATTATGCGATTGGATAAACAAAGACTTTGTTCCACCCGATGACGACGGAATAATTATATATGGAATTTTAAAAGCCATTATATGCCATATTTACATTGCCTGGATACATCCATTTGGAGATGGAAACGGACGTACAGCAAGATTGCTTGAATTTGAAGCCCTACTTTCTTCAGGGGTACCAGCTCCTTCTTCCCAACTATTGAGCAACCATTACAACCAAACAAGAACCGAATACTACCGACAACTTGACGCGACTCATAAATCTGGTGGAGATATTTTCCCTTTTATCATGTATGCTCTCCAAGGATTTGTTGATGGCCTTTTTGAACAACTTGATCTTATTCGAGCACAACAACTTCATGTACACTGGATGGATTATATTCATAGTATTTTTAGCAACAAAGATTCTGCTCCAGAAGTAAGACGTAGAAGGCTCGTAGTAGATCTTTCAAACATGGTTGACCCTGTTCCAACAACTAAGGTCAGGCACATATCTCCACGAATTGCTGAAGCATATGCCTCACTGACTGAAAAAACAGTGTTCAGAGATGTTAATACATTAATAAAACTTGGTGTGGTAATCAAAACAGCGGAAGGCATAGTTGCAAACAAAGGACTAATGCATGCCTTCCTGCCGCCAAAAGTTTCATGATGTTTTTCATCTCATAATCGCGGTGCTGACCGGCGAGAACGGCAAACATCACCTGCCGTCAACCAGCCAAGGAAAGACTTGGCCGTGATAAACAACCTTGAACTACCTCCGAAAATCGGCAGGGTTAAGCGGTCGGAGTGTATGTAATTATTAGCCTGGTATTTGCCGAAATTACAGCCGGTTGCATCTGCTTGGGGTCTACACTTTCCAGTCTTTATTAAAGTAGAAATCAATTACTTCCTGTGATTTTTCTTTTGCCCAATTTTCGTAAGCGCTCTATGAACCCCATCTTGTCAGGCCATGCTGATTATGTGATAAGATTCAAATAGTGTAACGCTTTTCAGTCATTTTTTAACGAAATAGTGTAACGCATACAAACATTATAAATTCAGCGGGATAGGCTGGGTATTGTTTTATTTTTAAATTTTTAAAAAATTTATTATTTTTCTATTTTCCACATTTTTCTATTATATTTATTATTAATTCAATAGGTTATG
>DAOURZ010000134.1 GCA_030627475.1 Deltaproteobacteria bacterium
GCACAAATAATGATGGATGCCTTGAGTCTAACCTGTCTTATTTTAAGGACTATGTGTCATGCGGTCGCACAATCGCAAGAGGGAATCTTTTTATCTATACCCTGCCTTCAACGCCTTTGGCTGAAGCAGCAATTTATTTTGGGTGCCAGGGGCCTCTGCTGTATATTAAGTTCCGTCATAATCAAATATCATCAATGCTACTTTCTGCCGGCAAAATGATCCTTCGTGGAGAAACATCAAAAATGATTGCGGTTGAGGCAAATGAGGAAAAAGCTGTCTGCTTTATTCTTGGCAAACAAGATAATACTTCAACTGTGAAAACGCTGTTCCTTGAAAGCGTAGTTGATACTATTGAAAAAATATCTGATTTCGATGAAATGCTGAGGATGCTAAAAATACAGTAACATTCAAATTTTTTCCGGAGCAAAAAATGGGTGCATTAGAAAAAGTATATTCGGAGCTGGATTTTCAAAGCGGCAAGTTGTTTTCAGTTGCAGACACTCCGAATTGTCATCATAAAAATGTATGGCTGGAAAAAGGGGAATGGCTGGCTGCTGCCAAACGGGCCAATGCTGAAAAAATATTTTTTGTTGAAAACAATCCGGTTGTCGTTTTTGCAAAGTGTGGAGCAGATCATACGGAAAAGCACAAGGCATTTAATCGTATCTGGAGCCTTGCGCGCCCCAGGTTGTTATTTTTGGCTTCTCATGGCGAAATAACCGTTTATGATCTGGCTCAAAAACCTTTTGATTTTTCAGAAAAAAGCAAACGCAAAAATAAACTTAAAGTACTGACGATACTTCATGATATAGAAAGAGTTGCTCAGAAACTACAAGATTT
The DNA here is from genome assembly GCA_030627475.1 of Deltaproteobacteria bacterium. Classification (GTDB taxonomy): domain Bacteria; phylum Desulfobacterota; class Desulfobacteria; order Desulfobacterales; family ETH-SRB1; genus B13-G4. The sequence goes on from DAOURZ010000134.1 coordinate 841, forward strand.
TCACAGGGATAATATTGAATCGGGAAAGATATTTGAGAAAGGTCGTTTCGGAGATCTGAAAAATCGTGCGGACAAGTCTTTGATACGCGATTTGAAAACTGTCCGCCGTGAATTAATTCAGGCAGGATTATCTGGCGAAAAAGTAAAATATGCTCATGCCTTGATTGCTCGTTCAATATTCATCCGCTACCTGGAAGATCGTCAAATTTTAACGGAAGATTATTTCCGCAAAGTTGCAAGACAAGCAGCCGGTTGGACAAACATTCTTAAAAATGAAACGGCATACACTGCATTTGACTTTTCACCGAATAAACCATTCTATCCGTGTATTCTGAAAAACAAGGATTTCACTTACGCATTGTTCAGATCATTGGCTCGTGACTTTAACGGCGATATGTTTCCTGATGTGGATAGAGAAGAGGCAGCGGTAGCGCAGAATCATCTGAATCTTGTTCAAGAACTCCTCTACGGCAATGCCGGTGTTCAGAAAAAACTATTTTTCTATTCTTACCGCTTTGATATTGTACCGCTTGATCTTATCAGTTCAATCTATGAGGAGTTTTATCATCTTGCAGTCAATGATGATGATGATGAAAAGAAAAAGAATATCCGTCAGGACGGAGCATATTATACACCGCCTGTTTTGGCGGAATTTGTCCTTTCAAGAACATTGACCGCTGAAGTCTTAAAAGAAGCTCCTCGTGTACTTGATCCTGCCTGTGGTTCAGGGATTTTTCTTGTTGAAGCATTTCGTAGGATGGTTCGCTACAAACAATATGAAAAGAATGCCCCTGTGTCTTTCAATGAGTTAAAAAAGATTCTGCAAAAACAGATAGCCGGAATCGAAGTCAACAAAAAAGCAGCCGGTATTGCCGCATTTAGCTTGTATCTCTCCATGTTGCATTATCTTGATCCACCTTCGATTAACGAGCAGATAAAACAGGGCAATAAGCTTCCCAATCTGATTGCATTAAACAGCCGTTCTAAACATCATTATCATTGTATATGGGTTGGTAATGCGTTTGATGTGAAGGGAATTGAGAGCAATCCGTTGTGGAGGGAACGTTTTGGCGCCCAATGTGCTGATGTGATCGTCGGAAATCCACCGTGGGGCGCACCGGATAAGAAGGCAGATGAAGCAACCAAAATTCGGGAACGGGTTATGCTTGAATGGTGTCATAAAAATGATAAACCAATTGGAGATCATGAAAAGTCCCAGGCTTTTCTCTGGCGAGCGCTGGACTTTCTAAAAGATGGCGGAAGAGCGGGAATGCTTGTATCAGCAGGGGTCTTATTCAAGCATGGCTCAACGACCCAGGCTTTTCGTGAGCAGTGGATGAATAACGTGCGCCTGGAAGAAGTTTTTAACTTTACGCACGTAAGGAATTTTTTTTTCAAAGGGGGAGTATCTCCATTTTTATCTGTCTGCTTTATAAAAGGAAAACAAAAAGATTTTCCTGTAACTTACTGGTCTGCAAAACAGGTGATTACTTTGGTAAAAACGCAGGCCGTGATTCTGTCAAAGTATGACGCTCATATTCTGCGTAATGAAAATCTGACATCCGGTAAGTTATGGAAAAGTTATTGGTTTGGTCGGCATAGCGACCGGTTATTTATTCAAAAGATCAGTCGTTGGAAGCGTTTGCATTCTGTTATTGATAAGAAGACTTCTGCTCGTGGCTTTCAACAAGGCAATCGGTCAAAAAAATCAGACTGGCTTCTTAAATACAGGGAACTTCCTGTGGAGAAACTCGAAAAATACACCGTTATTGATGATGATATGCTTGTTGAGCCTCCTAAGCGGATAGAAGCGCGTGGAAAGAATGAAGAGATATATTCCGGAGATCGAATTTTAATTAAGCGTGGAATTCAGCAAAAGCAGGAACCCAAAGGGCAAATAATCTCAAATTTTGTTGAAGAGAAGTTTTGTTTTAGAAATTCGATCCACTGCATAAGACTTTCAAATAAGAACAAGGACAATTATTTGCTTTTACAAGGAATATTATGGTCTTCTTTTGCCAGGTTTTTCTTTTTTTTCACCTCTTCAAATTGGGGTTTATGGCATTATGAGATTCATCTGGAGGAAATATTTGATTTTCCGGTTGGTGATCTATTTGAAAAGAGCAATAAAGCGGTCAGAAAAGTCATTGCCATAGTTGATAAACTCCGCAACTATCATCCGGAAAAGCAGGATATTATAGAAAATCCTGACGGTGTACCGGAAAAGAAGATTGAGATAAAACGCAGGAAATGGGAGTTACAACTTGATAAGGCGGTCTTTGAACTTTACGGATTAAATGAAGAACAGAAAGATTTGATCCGCGATTGCTGTGAAGTAACACTTCCGTTTTTTTACCAGCCATTTGACAGCATCGGCGCTATGCCTGCGGTGGATAGTAATAATATCTTATGGATTGAAACTTATATAAAGATTTTTGCCAGACGCTGGAATGCTTATCTTGGGAATGATGAGGAAATGCGTGCGGAAATTCATATGGGCGCACATGGCAATATGCTGGCAGTTGAGTTTTTCCCGGCAGATAAAGGAGATAACTGGAATCTAAAACCAAAGGACGACTCATGGGGATATATTCTGGAACAAATTGGTAAAGCATTACCGCAGCCCATGGGGGCTTCTCAGATATTATTGGATGGTTTGGCTCATGTTATTTCAGACGATGGAATTATTATTATCAAGCGTAATGCAAAACGTTTCTGGACTCGCAGTCTTGCGCGGGAAGACGCTGACGCTACGCTGTGCAAACGAATGGTAGAAACACGAAAGCAGGATGGAGGCGATAACTAATGGCCAGAAAACTTAGTTCGCTTCCCTCCTTTGCGCTGATTTGGCGTAAACATGAAACACTATATCTGTCTGTTTTTTCAAGAGCGCTTGCCAGGTTAGCTGAAAAACAGTATCCGATGGATCAAGAAGACAGGATTTCAGAACAGCTTTGTCTTATTCTAAACGCTGTATGTTTTGAGGAAAGCAAGAAACGAAATTGTGAAATTCGCACCCCTGACCCAGAGAATCCAATTCCACCCAAGACGGTTAATGACCTTAAAGGCGGTCTTAAAAAAGGAAAACGCCCGGATTTTACCTGCAAATGTTATAACCCGTTTGCTTCATGCGACGAAGAACATGAAATAGCTCTGCATGTTGAATGCAAGCTTCTGGGTAATCCAACCAGCAAGACTTGGATACTTAATAAAAACTATACGACCAGAGGCATTAAACGTTTCGACGATAAATCTCATAAATATGGTAAACGGGCACCTTCCGGACTGATGATCGGTTACATCATAAGCATGGAACCGAAACAGATTCTTTACGGAGTAAATAAATTTCAGCAAAAACAATTTCCAAATAATCCGGCGCTTTCTTTTGAATTTAATAATCCGCCCGTGTTCAGGGAAAAACAGAATTTGAAACGAAAAAATGTAAATCCTGAAGTTTTTCAGCTTATCCATTTATGGGTAAATTTAAGGAGATGACTTTTTTACATAGGAAACAAAGTGGAACGGAAATGTCTTAATAGAGGTGCATAACAAAAAAGTTTGCTCCAAAGGCGCTAAGTTCTGAGTTCTAAAAAGTTCTGATAACGAAAGGGCTAAATGTGAAAATTAAACTAATATACCCCAAATGGCCAAAATTAAAAAATCAGCCTGCATTTAATCTGCCGCCTCACGGCCCGGTTGTTTTTGCTGCGACGATAAAAGATGATATCGAAATTTCTTTTTGCGATGAAAACGTAGAAGAACTCGACTTTTACGAACAAGCTGATTTAATTGCCATTTCAGTTATGCTGACTTGCCAGATACCACGTGCCTGGGATATTGCCGACTGGTACAGAGCTCACGGGAAAATGGTTATTTTCGGCGGGATTGCAACAATGCTGCATGCAGAAGAAACTATGCAACACGCTGATTCTGTGTTTATTGGCGAACCGGAAGGACGTTTTGATGCCGTTATTGAAGATTTTAAGAAAGGCCGGTTAAAAAAGATCTATAATTATCATCAGAATTTTCCAGACATATCATTGGTTGGGACCGCCAGGAGAAGTATTTTGAAACGCGAACTGTATAACTTTCGTGGCGTTCAAATGGTTGATCTTGTCC
>DAOURZ010000069.1 GCA_030627475.1 Deltaproteobacteria bacterium
ATAATTTTATCGGTATCAGGGGCAGCGGCAAATCATCTGTTCTTGAAATACTTCGCTACACACTTGGAATTTCACTCGGCAATCAGGCAAGTGACAGAGAATATAAAAACAGCCTTATTGAGTATGTATTAAAAAGTGGCGGCAAAGTGATAACTATAGTTGTTAATGAACAACAAAGAGAATACCGAATCGAAAAAATATATGGTCAAAAAGAAGATATTTATGAAAATGGAAAGCGTATAGATATTCCATCTATTGATACTGTATTTAAAACACCGGTTTATTTCGGACAAAAAGACCTTTCTAATAAAAATATTGATTTTGAAGCAGACCTCGTCAAGAAGCTTATTGGAAACAAACTTGAAAATATCAAATCAAAAACATCCAGTAAAATTGCGGAAATTGAAAATATTATCACAGCTTCTAAAAAGCTTGATAATATTGATGAACTAAAGAAAGAGATAAATGAGGATGCCGAGAAAGCAAAATACCGGATTACACTGTATAAAGAAAAAGGGATTGAAGACAAACTGCGTAAGCAGAGCCGATTCGATTCCGATATTTCAAGATTTAAGGAATCTTTAAATGAAATATCAAAATTTAAAAATGAAATGAACTCGTTGATAAATGATTACGCAACTTTTTTTAATCAAACCGGTTTTGAGTCTAAAGAAAACAAAGAAATATTTATCCAGGCTGATAACCTGTTCAGGCAGCTTGCAATTGAATTTAATAAATTAAATGAAATCAAAGCAAATACTGAAAAGTATGAAACCGCATTTGTTGAACTTTTCAACAAGTTAAATGAAAAAAAAGAAAATCTTAAAGAAGAGTTCGCTAAAATTAAAAGAAAAATAGATATCCCAAACCTTAATCCTGACGACTTTCTCAAACTTAATCGTCAAATTGAAATATCCAGATTAAAGCTTATTGAAATAGAAAAGTCTGAAAAGAAAAAAATTGAATATGATACCTCTTTAAACAAAAAAATATCCGAACTGAATAAATTGTGGCATGAGGAATATAAGATACTGGAAAAAGAGGTGAAGAGAATTAATGAATATGAAAATTCACTTTCAATTACAGTTGAATACAAAGGAAGAAATGATAAATTTTTAGATAAACTCAAAAAAACTTTTAAAGGAACTGGTATAAGAGAAGCAACTTATAATTCAATTAAATCAGCATACAAAGATTTTATTGAAATACACAGAGATATGAAAAATCTGAATTCAAATCTAAATATAAGTGAAAATTTATTAGCTGAATTTAAAAAACGGTTTGAAGATAATATTTTTGATTTAATTTCATTCCGTGTGGAAGATAAGTTTATCATTAACTATAATGACAAACCGTTAAAAGAGCATTCTCTCGGACAAAGAGCAACAGCGCTGATACTATTCCTTCTTGCTCAAAAAGAAACGAGTGTGTTGATAATTGATCAGCCGGAAGATGATCTGGATAACCAGACGATTTATGAAGATGTTATAAAGGCGATAAAATCTTTAAAAGGCAATATGCAGTTTATTTTTGCGACACATAATGCAAATATTCCGGTTCTTGGCGACAGCGAAAAGATACTCTCATGCAAATATTCGGAATCAAAAATCAAAGTTCATGATGGGACGATTGACAATTATGACACACAGAAACAAATTGTTACAATAATGGAAGGCGGAGAAGAAGCTTTCAACCGCCGTAAAAACATATATGAATTATGGAGTATAAAAAAATGAATGCCGTTAATAATATAGAATTGATTGATATTATTAAAGCCGGAGAGAATAGTAGGGTTGAGTTCAAACAAGACACAATCCATCAGGAATCTCTTCTTCAGGAAATTGTAGCATTTGCCAATACTGAAGGCGGTATCATTATTTTTGGAATCCAGGATGAGACATTCCAAATAATTGGACTTACTAAAAAACAACTTGATGATATTGATAAAAAAATAGCAAATATAACAAATGATTTAATCAAACCCTTTTTGCAAATAATAACTGATACAACTTTGATAGATAATAAACTTCTATTAATAGTTACAATTCCAAAAGGTAACAACAAGCCATATAATACCAAAGGTGCTATTTACATCAGACAAGGGACCACCAAGCGGCTGGTTTCTGATAAAGATGAAATATTACGATTATATCAAAGCTCTGGTAATTTATATGCAGATGAAATGATAGTTGAAAATACATCAATTCAAGATGTTGATTTAGATAAAATAAAAAATTATTTAACTGCTCAAAAAAAGAATATCAGCAATATTGATGAACGGTTGCTGATTAATCTATGTGTAATAAAGAATGAAAAACTAACACTTGGCGGTCTTCTTTTTTTTGGGAATAACCCCCAACAGTACAAACCGGTTTTTTTAATTAAAGCAGTCTCATTTTTTGGAAATAGTATTGGCGGTAAGGATTATCGGGAATGCATTGATATACAAGGAACTATACCTGAAATGTTTGATGCCGGAGTACGTTTTTTTAAGAATAATTTAAAACATACTCAACAAGATCAAAATGTTAACTCACCAGGAATTTTGGAAATTGCCCCTGTTGCAATTGAAGAACTGCTTCAAAACGCTTTGGTTCACAGGGACTATCTTAGAAATTCGCCGATACGTTTGTTGATTTTTGATAATCGGATTGAAATAATCAGCCCGGGTAAATTGCCAAACAATTTGACAGTTGAAAATATTAAGTTAGGAAATGCTGTTGCTCGTAATAACTTACTGGTTAGTTATTGCAGTAAAATAATGATATACAGTGGTTTAGGTTCAGGAATAACCCGGTCACTTGAAGAACAACCAAACATTGAATTTAATAACGATATAGATGGTGAACAATTTATTGTTACAATTCCAAGACCCGAAGAAAAACAATGAAACTTCATTTTGATCCCAACCAGCAGTACCAGCTTGATGCTGTAAAATCTATAGTAGATATCTTTTGAAGGCCAGCCTTTAAACCAAGGGGATTTTGGCTTTTCGATCTCTGAAAGCGGTCAGCTTTTTAATAAAAATGGAGTTGGTAACAGAATTGATATTTCTAAAGAGCGTATTTTAAGCAACCTGCAGAAAGTTCAGCAAAAAAACGAGCTTAACAATATTTCCGAAAAACTGGACGGGATGCATTTTTCCGTTGAGATGGAGACCGGCACTGGAAAAACTTATGTTTATATCAGAACGCTCTACGAGCTGAAAAAACATACGGTTTCAAGAAATTTGTTATTGTTGTTCCGAGTGTTGCTATCCGTGAAGGTGTTCTTAAAAATCTTGAAATTACCTTTGATTATTTTTAGAACCTGTATGACAGAACCCCTGTAAATTATGATGTATATGATTCCAGAAAAGTTTCCAGTCTCAGGGGATTTGCCTCAAACAATGCGATTCGGATTCTGATTATAAATATTGATTCATTCGCAAAGGATGAAAATGTTGGTAGCCCTGCAAAACAGTGCAGGTTTGGGAAAACTGCCATGTTTTACTTTGTAACCACCTGATTTTTTTGCTATGTACTGCATCTGTGATGTGTAACTTGCTGAAACTATTGACCCTCACTGTTTTTTAGAGACTACCTGATTACCTGATTGCTTATACAGGAGGAAATGATGAACAAGAGAATCATTCTACCGGGTCTTATATTTGTAGCCTTTCTTTTTTCTTGCGGATGTACGGTTAATAAAGAGTATAGTTATGAAGGGATTGCAGCCGAATACGGTTTTGAATCTTCTGAGACAAAGGCGGCAGCAAAACCGGAATTTAAGCCTGACTTAAGTTGCCTTGAAAAACCGATTTCCGTGCTTGACGGCATCAGGATTGCTATCCATAATAATCCCGACGTTGATATTGCGATTTCCAGCATCAGGCAGGCAGAGGCTGTTATTGACGAAGCCAATGCCGTTTTTTGGCCGGTATTCTCCTTTTATACGGAATATACAAAAGCAGATTCCCCATCAACTTATCTTTTTAAAAAAATAGATCAAAGAAAGCTCCCTGCTGAAACCGATTTTAATGATCCGGGCAAGATTGAAAATTTTGAAATGGGATTTTCAGCGAGATACAATATCTATAATGGGGGAAGAGATGTATTGAGAAAAAGGATGGCCGAAACCGGATTGGAACTTGGCAGGTTAGATCGGTTGAGCGTGGAAAATGCCTTGGTCGCCTCGGTGATACAAGCTTATTATAATACATTGGCAACGCTTGATTTTATAGAGATCGCCAACGAGTCTGTCAAAACAATTGATTCACAGCTCCGGATAATGATTGTGAAATACAAAGCAGGCGGTGCTCTGAAATCAGACATTCTTTCATTGAATGTCCGATTGGCACAGGCGGGGGAAAATGTTATCAGGGCGGAAAACAACTATAAACTTTCCGTGGCAGCTCTGGCCAATCTGCTTGGTGCTGACGCTGATACAAAGATAGAGTTGTCGGGTGCTGAATGGTACCCTGTTGAACTGCCGAACGATTATAATGCCGGTATTGTTGAGGCGTTCGGCATGCGGCCTGAATTGCTGAAGGTGAGGCAACAACTCATTCAATCAAAGATGGCGCTGGATATGGAAAAGAGCGGATATATGCCGCGACTTGACGCCAAAGGGAAATACTACAGTGATGATTCAGGTTTGTCGTATTACAGTGACAGAGCTAATTGGGTAGCAGGAGTTATTCTTAATTGGGATATATTTACCGGTTTCAGTACTACCGTTAGAGTGGAGAAGGCACGAGCAGTACTGAACCAAATGCTGGCTGCTGATCGTAAGACCTCACAATCCATACAATTAGATGTAAAAACCTCCTACTTACGATTGTCAGGAGCAAAGGCAAGGATTGCAGTTGCCAGGGCAAGTGTTGCGCAGGCCGAAGAATCATTAAATCTTGTGAGGAAACAGTATGAAGGGGGATCGGCTACCATTACCCGATATCTGGATGCTGAACTGGCGCGTAATACTGTCAGGGTAAGAGAACGATCTGCATTTTATGACTGCAAAAAGGCTCAGGCAGATATCGGTCGGGCTTTGGGATACTGCGGATTATGTGCCAGAAAAGAATTAAATAACAAGGAGTTAGATAATAATGAAGAATGAACCGGAGAGATATTATAAAATTCTTTTTCTGATTGGCAGTGTGATTATTCTTGTAGTGGTTATTCTGTATATGGGTGGCTTTTTCCGTACCGGTTTGATTGAACCCGGATTATTCAAGATGGCAGAGACGGAAAAGATTCCTGCGGAGCGCATAGTATATGCGACAGTGGAACGGATTCCTGAATGGTATGAGGCCGTGGGAACCGTGCGCTCGAAAACGGAAACAAATATTTCGGCACAAATAACCGGACGTATTCTGAAAATTGTAGTGCGACCTGGAGATAAGATAAAAAAAGAGGCCCCTTTAGTTTATATAGATGACAGGGAATTTCAGGCAAGATTGAACCAGGCACGGCAGGGACTGGAAGCAGTTAAAGCAAAGAAAGACCAGGCTGAGCAGGTTCTGATTGCGGCGCAGGCAGTTTATACTCAGGCTGATGCAAACTATAAGAGGATAAAAACATATTTTGATCAGGAGGCCGCAACGAGGAATGATCTGGAACAGGCTGAAGCATCCTACAAACAGGCAAAGGCTGGAGTAGAGCGGGCTCAAAAGGGTACTGTTGCGGTTAGAGCAGGAGTGCAGCAGGCAAAACAGGTGGTGGAGGAGGCGCGTATCGCCCTTGGATATACTAAAATTGTTGCTCATGAAACAGGAGAAGTTGCAAAGCGCCTTGCTGAGCCTGGAGATTTAGCCTGGCCGGGAAAGTCTTTGCTCGTTCTGCATGCCCCCGACGCGCTGAGGCTGGAAGCTTATGTGCGGGAGGGATTAATCAAAAAGGTTTTACCCGGATCTCAATTACAAGTAGCTATTGATGCTCTTGATACTCTGCTTGATGCAACAGTGGAAGAAGTTATTCCGTCGGCAGATCCTTTAAGCCGGACTTTCCTGGTAAAAGCCGCCATTCCGGCTATTACAGGTCTCTATCCCGGGATGTTCGGCAGATTACTGGTGCCGCTGGGGGAGCGTCAAGCCGTGGTTGTGCCTGAAAGAGCCATTTATCTTATCGGCCAGTTGGAAGTGGTTAAAGTAGAAAAACAAGGTCGATGGTACAATTGTTTTGTCAGAACAGGGAAAGAAATGGGTGGTAAAGTAGAGATCCTTTCGGGCCTGAATGGGAGTGAGAAGATCGCTTTGAGGGTGGATTCCAATGAATGACAATTCAAATGATATCCCGCATGGATTTATTGTCGCTGTTGTCAATAAATTTTTGACATCCCGGTTGGCCATTATCCTCATCATCCTTGCTGTTTGCACGGGTACTGCGGCTATTCTGATTACAGCTCGCGAAGAAGAACCTCAGATAGTCGTTCCCCTGGCTGACGTTTATGTGCAATCCCCCGGCGCTAGTGCTGAAGAGGTGGAAAAACTTGTTGCAGCACCACTTGAAAAGCTGCTTTGGCAGATTGATGGTGTCGAATATGTTTATTCAATGTCCCGCCGTGACATGGCCGTTATTACAGTTCGCTTTTATGTGGGTGAGGACAGGGAGCGGTCTTTGGTCAAGCTCCATAACAAGATCAGTATGAATATAGATCAAGCGCCGCCAATCGTGAAGGGTTGGGTGATTAAACCGGTCGAAATAGATGATGTTCCTATTGTTAACATAACCCTTTATTCGGACATATATGATGATTACCAATTGCGTCGCATTGGTGAGGAAGTCATTACAAGGCTGGAAGAGGTCGAAAATATCTCACGTACTGATATCGTTGGTGGTCGGAGACGGGAGGTACGAGTTGAGCTTGATCCTGAAAGGATGACCGGCCTGAGTGTGTCTTCTCTGGAGGTGTAT
>DAOURZ010000038.1 GCA_030627475.1 Deltaproteobacteria bacterium
GCCTTTCAACCTTTCACGAGAATCTATACGCTTGATTTGTTCCGACAGTTCATCGCTTACACTGCCAAAACGCTCGGTCAGAACCTCCATAAGCATATCCTGTGCATCTATCAACATTCCCTGCTGCATTCCTTTTTTGATTCCGATCCTTTCTACACTGGTTATATACTCCATTTTCTTACCCTCCTCATATTGGCGCATCTCTACCCAAAAACTCTCCTCCATCTCTTCGGGCAATTTCATCAACCAGTCTATGAAGTGAAAAAGATTAATTACATCTTCTCTGCGGTAACCACGTTCATAAAGACGCCTCACAATATAAAGCTTCCATCTTTTACGGCTTTCTTCATCATTGTTCGTATCGCGGGTCTTCAAATGGGCCATCACTACTATCGCAAATGGGTTGTTGCTTGCTTCCAGTTCATCAAACCTGTTTGAATAGTCAACAACTTTCGCAACAGGAAAGTTTATCCCGACTTTGCATCCCCACAACTCATAACCGAAATGATCCGGTCTCCACCCTGACCTTTCATCGGAAAGCACAGCAAGACTTGCTACAGGACGGTCATAACGATCATAAATACGATAATTATACACAAACATCCGTTTTGCAAAATTCGATTTTTCCTGACCCTGCACCTCCACATGTGCCAGCACCCAAGCATCTTCGCCATCTTTTCTCCACACCTGAACCAGCTTGTCCGCAAGCCTCTTCCCTAATTCAGCATCCCGCGCAACCTGCTGCAACTCTTTATCTAAAAAAACATATCCTTTTGACCAATCAATTCCTTCTGCTGCTGCAGGAAAGAAGAAAACCATAAATTCGTGGAAATATGCTTCCAGAATTTTCTTCCACGGACTATCGTAATCATCTGAAGCTTTATTCATCTTATACCTTCGTTTAATTCGGCAGAACCATCCAACTTACTCATCTGATTCAAACAATTGACAAACATCAATAACTTTGTTCTTGGTTTTTCAGGGAATAAATCCAGTGTTTGCTTTTATGGTTATGGCTTCTCCAGATGTGATGATTGTTATGTCAGTATTAACCAAATTCCCATCAGCGTCAACCGGATTTCCAGGCGTATTAAAGGCAACAAAATCATCATTCGTAGAAATGGAAGTTATAGTCAAATTACTCATGATAACCAATTTGTCCTCTGCTTCCACTTTTTTTCCCTCACCTGGAAGCCTTATTTTAGTAATCTGATCTGATCCCTTAAAAAGCCAGTATTGGCTATCATTAGTAGTATCAAATTTAATACCCCAGTTAAAATCAGAATTCATAGCCCTGGCCTGGGCGTAGCGCAGATGTGCCTTTAATACATTTAACTGTTCATCACGTTTGGTATCATCTATATTTATAGAGATTGTTGACACAGCAAGAGCGCTGATGATTCCCAGTATAGCGAGCACTGTAACCACTTCCAGAATAGTAAATCCGGAATTTCTTTTAAGACAGTTTTTCATAAACTTATGATTCAATTCTAAAGATAATTTTATTCCCAATCCTCAATATCAAGCCCTTCAACTCGTTTGAATTCGCGTGTATTATAGGTTACTAAAATTAGATTATTTAAGATTTCAATACTTGCTATTTGTAAGTCATAGGGGCCAATAGGAGTTCCTTTTTTTTCTAACTCAGCACGAATTTTGCCGTATGCTTCTGCAACTTCGTCGTTAAATGGTAATGACTTTAAAGGAGAAAAAAATATTTTTAGCTTATCCAAGATTTTTTCTTTGTTTTTACTTTTATAAGCACCAGCAAATAATTCAGATTTTACCACTGAACAGATAACAATTTCAGATGGATGTAGCTTTTTAATATGTCTTTTGACTGATTCAGAACTACCATTGAGATATTTAATACATACATTGGTATCTAACAGATATTTCAAAGTAATTGTTCTCTATCAGGATATTTTCCTTGAGATTGGCGTTTAATAGGATCTGACGAAAAACAGCCATATGTCTCTGTAAAATAATTATATGGCCAATTTGATGTTTCAACACCATTGTTACCATTTTGCATATCGTATATCACCAAAACATCAACATGCTTTTCTTTAATTTTTGTTGGAATATTGACACGTAACCATCCATCTATTCCAATTTTGGATTTCAAACTCACTGATTTCATCTATATTTCTCCACTTTTGTAAAAAAATATAAAAAGGTGATGATATCTTGCAAAAGTTTTGACTCCCTGAAAATCAATATTCACTTCCTGCTGTGTTAAAAAAACGCATGGAATACTTTAAAACCTCAATGGAGCAAGTTCAGAGTTCAATCTTGAAATAAATAAACCGGATGTAAAAAAAAGGGCATTCCGCGGCATAGCCACGGAACGAGCAATGGATAGAAAAATGAGATGCAAAACCAAAATGCTATAGGCTTTAAGATAATGATTTTGGAAAAAATAGAGGGAGGGAGATGTGCTCATCGTACGTCAACGATTGATAATGCACCCAAAATCATTATCTAAAGCCTATAAAGTATTTTTGATCAAACCATCAGTCCTCACCTGAAGGATGAAAGGGGATATCTTTTGTTACGGTACCGGTTAACTTAAACTTATCAAACCAGGATGGTCCTCCTGTAACCTCAATTTTAACCTTATCTACATTTTTTGTCCAGGTGACTGTAAAATCTCCGACTTCTCCTTCACCTTCAATAGTAACGGGAGTAGTCCCTTCTTCTCCAGATAACACACAGCCATTTATCTCTGTCGGCTTATCCGAATTCAGTAACATATACTTTGCATAGGCCATATTATACCTGGCGGCGGCATCTAATAAAACCGTGTTAACTGCTGTTTGCTGAGAATCCGATGTTATATCAACATATTTAACCGCCGCTACCACTGTCAGAATACTTAAGATAACAAGGGTAATGATGATTTCGATAAGAGTAAATCCATCCCGTGATTTTAAGATATCTTTCTCCTTCATAAAGAAGTTACTACCACTTGTTCACAAAATTCCCTCCTGCCCTTAGAGAAAGGGGGAAATTTTGGCATTTTTGATATGAGTTCAAAAGTAGCTTGCACTTTCTATCGCAGGCTGGGTTAAGCGGTTATAACTCTCAACCCAACCTACGAGCTTTTACTGTTTTACCAGCCTGCCGTTATATCTCTTTTACACTTGTCGGCATTATTAGCAAGAAAATCTGCAAACCATGCCGGACCAGTAGTAATATTAATGGTAATATTAGGAGAAGTATAAGAATATGTTGCGTCAAAATCTCCCAAATCTCCTTCAATGGTAACATTATGTGTTGCATCACCTAAGATAAAACCAGCTAACTGCGTCGGCACTGTCTCATTTTTTAAAAGATAACTAGAAAAAGCCAGATTGTAATTGGTAATACTTGCCGCAATAGCGCCTTCAACCGCCTTTTCATGCGCATCATCCGTCATATCAAGATATCTCGGCACTGCCACTGCTGCCAAAATCCCAAGTATTATTAAAACAGCAATAATTTCAATCAATGTAAAACCGTAATGATTACTTATAAATCCTTTTCTTCTCATATAATATCTCCTCCTCATGATTAATTTTTTTGAGGAACTGATTTCAATTCCTCAATCTACCCAATTATCCAATTCACTAATTCCTTAAACCCTAATACCTAAATCATTTAATAATCTTTGACAGATCCCACATAGGAAGAAACACAGAAAGGGCAAAAAAACCTACCACAATTGCCAGGCCAACAATCAGGATGGGACCGATTTCAGCGGAAAGCTTTTGCACGGCAGATTGCACCTCGTCATCGTAATGGACAGAAATATCACGGAGTATATCATCCATATTGCCTGACTCTTCTCCTATGGCTATCATGTTTACCACAATTGGCGGAAAATATTTCGCTGCCTTAAGCGGACCTGATATGCCGCCGCCGGCGCGTAATCGATCACTGATCATATCAGATTCCCGAGATATGGCGCTGTTCCCGATTGTACCGGACAGAATGGACATGGATTCCAATATAGGGACACCGCCAGTTTCCAGTATGGCAAATATGCTGGCAAAACGGGACATAATAGCTTTGAGAAAGATAGAACCAAAAATGGGCAACTTTAAAATAACTAAATCCTTGATATATTTTCCATGTTCCGTTTTGAAGTAATAAACCGCCAGTGTAACTATTGCGATTGTGCCGAATATCCATACCTGCCAGTAATTAAAAAGAAATTCGTACATCCATATACTTATCCTGGTCGGCAATGGAAGCACCAGACCGGCTTTATTGAATACTCCGGCAAATTTCGGAATAACAAAAGTAAGCAGCACAAAAAAGGCAATTACAAGAGCAACAACAACTGTCGCAGGATATAGCATAGCGTCCTTAATATCGGATTTAACCCTGTATTCATGATCCATAATGTAGATAAGCCGATCAAAAACATTTGGAAGAGCGCCACTTGACTCGCCGGCACGAATCATACTGCAATAAAGATTGGAAAATATTTTCGGATGTTTTTTAAACGCGTTGTACAACGTAACACCCTCTATTGTATCTCTGGACATGGAAGCTACAACTTCTCTGAGTTTTTGATTTTCGGTCTGGCTTTCCAGAACCTGCAGCAACCTTATCATTGGAACTCCTGCCTTAAGCATGGTTCGGAACTGCCTGGTAAACATAATTAATTCAGGAGCTTTAACAACTGCCAGTCTTTTATTGATAGCGGATAATGATATTCCGGCAGAACTTTTGACCTGTTCTTTCACCTTTGATGGAATATATCCGCGGTCAGCTATAATATTGGCAGCAATATCAACTGTATCAGCATCAATAACGCCTGATATAGTCTCACCCGCTTCATTAATCGCCTGATAAGAAAAACTCGGCATTTTTTTGTATCACCCCAAGAAAAAGCTAATGCGTTAATTCATACAATTTAATCAAACCCTGACTGCTGATGCCGCTTCCTCAATTGTTGTTATCCCGGCAACAACCTTGGCAATGGCATCATCCTTTAGTGTTCTCATTTTGCCCATTTGTTGGGCAACCCTGGAAATTTCCTGAGCAGATTTCTTTTTTAGTATCATATCCTGGATCATCTCATCAATCACTAATACTTCGAATATGCCGGTCCGGCCTTTGAAGCCGGTATTCATACAATTGAAACAGCCTGTGCCCCGCTGAAAATTAGTATTTTCCATTTTGTCCAGTCCCCACTGCACAAGGACTCTATCTGAAGGCTTGTATGACTTTTTGCATTTAGTACAAACTGTTCGTATCAAACGCTGGGCAAATGAGGCCAGAATAACGGACGAGATAAGAAAAGGCTCTATTTCCAGATCAAGCAGTCGAATAATAGCGCCTGATGCGTCATTTGTATGGACAGTACTTAAAACCAGGTGTCCTGTCATTGCAGAACGAATTGCAATACGAGCAGTTTCAGCATCACGAATCTCTCCCACCATAATAATATCAGGGTCCTGTCGAAGTATTGACCTAAGACCGCCGGCAAAGGTCATGCCTGCCTTGCGATTCAACTGAAGCTGACGTATATTTTTCATTCGGTATTCAACAGGATCTTCAACTGTAATAATATTGACATCCGACTTATTCATCTCGTTTAAAAGAGCATAAAGGCTGGTACTCTTGCCGCTACCTGTCGGGCCTGTACTCAGAATCATTCCATACGGCTTGGTAATTAAATCTTCAATTTTTTTTCTGTCCTCAAGGCACATACCGAGAAGATCCAGGGTATAAAAATCAGTACCCATGTCCAAAAGGCGCATAACCAGATTTTCTCCGTAAATGGTTGGCAAAACAGAAGTCCTGATGTTTATTTCTTTATTTCCCACTGCTGCCGTAAACCTGCCGTCCTGAGCAATTCTTGATTTAGAAATATCCATATTTGCGAGTATTTTTATTCTGGAAATAATTGGAAGCAGCATTACTTTCGATGGAGACGGAATCTTGTGAAGCGTACCATCTATACGGAATCTGGTATTAACATAATCTTTTTCAGGACTGATATGTATATCACTTGCGCCATGACGCACAGCGTGAGAAATGATCGAATTAACCAGACGAACTACAGGAACCTGTTCGGCCATATCCTGTAATGAGCTTATCTGCGCATTTTCCATAACATCTTCCATGCCGGTAATCTCATCAAGATTATATGGCGTGTCATCCATACTCTCCATGACCCCGCCAAGCGCTGAATATGTACCGTAAAGTCTGCCCATTAATTCTGTTAATTCCCAGTCAGTACAAATTACAGGTTCTATTTCGCAGTTTGTAAGCGTTTCAATTGCATCAAGTGTCCCTATATCAGATGGGTTACTTAGAGCTATTTTAAGGAGACGACCTTTTTTTATTAAAGGAGCTACCTGATACTTTTGGGCTGCCTCGGATGAAATAAGTTTTTTTAAGCCGGTATCAACCTGATAATCATCAGGCTTGTATTTAGTAAGCTTAAAATGCCGGCACAAAGCTTCTATGAGATCAAATTCACTAATTATCCCTTGCTGGATCAATATCTGACCAAGCTTCATCCCACTTTTCTTCTGAGCATCCAATGCCTGGTCAAGCTGTTTTTGATTCAGGAGATCTGCCTCCAAAAAAATCTTTCCCAATAGCCTTTTTTTCAACTTACGTCCTTTCGCTTCGTTGATTAGTTAATTTTTGGAAGATTGGAAAAAAAAACAGTATCTTTTTCCCATTTATTAACAATCTTCGCATTTGCTGCAACAACTTTTGGCAACCCGTCAATAGCTTTTTGAGCAGATTCTTCATCAATAAAACAGTTTCTGAGAAGAACAACAAAGTTCATGCCCTCCTGTTTATTCCAGTAAGGAAATATTCTCAGATTAAACGATGAATATATATATAATCTAACAAAGTTGTACGTTTCTTCAAGTGTCTCGCATTTCACTGCCTCTACCCACCAGACTTCTTCCGGTACAGTACTTGCCATAGCGGAAATAGCCGGAAAAGTGATTGCGTTACCAACATATATTGTATCAAGATTATTAATCTGCGGATTGAATTGCCTCATGGCAAGGACAATTTTACGCAAATGAGACTTGAGAGGCAATCCATACACCTTATATAGCATCTCCAGAACAGTTTCTCCGTGCTTTGCTTTTATCTTTCCCAGCAACACGGGAAAATTATTTGTTTCAGATGATTTATCGAAAGCTTTGTATTGGTTGATCGGTTGATCGGTTGATTCGGTAATCAGGTGATTCGGTGATTCATTGTTATCTTCAATCTTGCCGCTGCCGGCATCATCTCTCACAGAAAAAGGCAGTTCGATACCTTCCCTATCTTCATCTTGAACTAAAAAATTTTCTGTTTCCAAAGGTGCTATTATTGAAATCGACTTTAAATCACCATGCAAGGAAAACCATGCTTTTAACTGATCAGGAAGCGGCGATAAAATCAGAATTGCCGCCAGGCTGATCAGACCTGCAATCACGGCTTTATAACGCATTCTTTGTTGTCGTCCGCTAGATAATCTCTCAATACAGGAACGAACCATGGGCCAACCGGCCCTGCATTGATTCTGAATAATCAGAGCCAGCAAAATCTGGTGACATAAGTTTATGATTTTGCGAGGATAACCACCTGTTGCCCGATATACAGCCCATAGCGCTGCATAGCTGAACATGGATGGAGGCTTGCCATGCTCAGTTGCACGCGCCAAGCGAAACAGAATCATTTCCCTTGTTTCCTTAAAATCAAGCGGGCCCAGAAAGAGACGAATATTTATCCTGTCGGCAAAATTTGCATGTTTTTCAATTGTCTGCTCAAACTCTTTTTGAGCAAAAATAACTATCTGCAATAACTTATGTTCGTTTATTTCATAATTAAGAAACTCACGCAAAATTTCCAGGCAAAAATCAGGAATTTTTTGCCCTTCATCTATGATCAAAACAACGGTCTTTTTCTCATCCACAACCCGACAAAAAAGATATTTTTTTATTGATTCTCTATACCGCCATTCAGTAGCACCGGGTTCAGGCGCCGGTATCCCGAACATCTCTGTCAGGGTAGATAAAAATTCTAATGAGCTGTTGAAATAAGGATCAAGCAAAAGATGAGTCTGAACATCATCCGCATCTGCAAATTTACGTATCAGTTGACGGCACAGGGTAGTTTTGCCTGTCCCGACATCGCCGATAACCACATTCAGGCCACGGCGCAGGCGGATGGCAAGCTCCAGTTTTTGAAGATATCCGACATGCTGTCTGGAATGAAAAAAAAAATCAGGGTCAGGCGAGTTAGAGAAAGGTTCTCTGTTAAAATTAAAAATTTTAAAGTAATCCATAGGGGCTATGTTTAAGATTTACCTTTTTTTCGTTAACTTTAACTGACCTCTAAACTTCTTGATTTCTAATTCTCTCAACGCGTTGCAATATGTTCTTTTAGAATATGAGGCGTCATAAATATAAGCACTTCTTCCATAGCATGGTCATTAGATTCTCCCTTAAACAACCAGCCCAAAACAGGAATATCCTTTAACCAGGGAACACCTGATTTACTTTGCGTTTTTACGTTTTTGCTCAGCCCCGAGATAACTATTGTTTCACCATCTCTTACAAACAGAGTTGTTTTGGTCTCTTTTTTTATAATAAAAGGATTTCCATCAACAGCTCTGGACATATCAACTTCATCTTTTTTAATCAGAATATCCATTTTTAATGACTCTCCGTCAATTACATGGGGTGTAATCTCCAGTTTGAGAACTGCATCTTCAAATTTGA
>DAOURZ010000409.1 GCA_030627475.1 Deltaproteobacteria bacterium
CCTGAAAATCCTGTGGCGGTTTTATCTGCTCTTGTTGTTTTACTTCATTTTCCATAATTAATCCTCTTCCTCTGACCTCAGATGTCCTGTCTTACATTCATTCATCTTATTAATCATCCGGTTTTTACCATCCATTCATCCCTTATATTTATTTTCTTTCCTATCCCCTCTGTACTCTCCGGTTCATCCTCAAACCTTATATCTTTTGTAAACAGCCAGAGCTTGCGATGACATACAAAATAGTAGTTTATCTCGGTGCCTGTAAAATTCAGGCTTTGCATAAACTAATGCTCCGGGAATATTTTTTTATCAGCAATTTGCTCTTTAATATCTGCAATAACCCGTTTCCATTAACAATCTTTTCCTCCCAGCGCCTAAAACAACCCAAAAAGTTTTCCAAACATCCCAATTACCGCAACAAGAGAAAAAGAGAGGGCAAAGGTGAAAAGTCTTACAGTCAGATTCCGGTTTTCTTTTAAACCTCCATCAACCTTAACATCAATACGTTCAATGAGATTATCTATTTTGTCTTCAAGCCGTTGGAACCTGTAATCCACCTGTTCAAAACGTTTATCATTATCGTCTTTAAAATCTTTAAGCTGATCCGTGGCCCGCTCAAAGCGCTTATCGGTATCGTTCTTAAAATCTTTAAGCTGATCCGTAGCTCGCTCAAAGCGCTTATTGGTATCGCCCTTAAAATCCTTAAGCTGATCCTTGATCTGTTCCTGGTTTCTTCTTGATTCATCAATTTGAACCTGTAAAAGATCAAACCGGCTGTCAAAATATTTTGTGGTAGGAAAAAAACCGGCGATAAGGGCCTGAAAATCCTGTGGCGGTTTTATCTGCTCTTGTTGTTTTACTTCATTTTCCATAAGTAATCCTTTCTCTCTGACCTCAGATGTCCTGTCTTACATCCATTCATCTTATTAATCATACGGTTTTTACCATCCATTCGTCCACGTTCCTTATCTCGGTGCCTGTAAAATTCAGGTTTTGCATAAACTAATGCTCCGGAAATATTTTTTATCAGCAATTTGATTATTTCGCATGGGAACAAGGCCCTGTCCAAAAAAAATATACCCCCCACAAACCTACTGATAGTATTGTCAAATGCTTCCTTAAAATCAACAAACAAGATTTGCAACATAATGACACTAAAGTTCACCAAACTTTTCGTTGATATTGATCAAATAATGGTTTGAAAAATTTCGTCTTCAAA
This sequence comes from Deltaproteobacteria bacterium, assembly GCA_030627475.1. Lineage (GTDB taxonomy): Bacteria > Desulfobacterota > Desulfobacteria > Desulfobacterales > ETH-SRB1 > B13-G4. Next base: position 1,220 of record DAOURZ010000409.1, read on the forward strand.
AGGAGCAAATTCGGCTGGCCAAATTGTGCTAAACTTACATAGCAGTTTAAATTGTAATGGTGACTTCAGATTAACTTTGACAACAGAAACTTCTACTTTATCCGAACCATTACTATCAATTAGCTGCCCAAAATCTTTAACAAAAAACTTTGGACAGTAACCTACAATTTCAGGGGGATCACCAGTTCTTAACGCTAGCGCGAATACATCAAACTTGTTTTGAATGTCTCTCATTAAATAGAGTTTATTACTTTGATTAAGGTGATTGACTCTTTCGATATAACTATGGGGTAAGTGTCTAATTCCATGACTGAAAAATGTGACTTCGTACTTCCCATTTCTTTTTTTAGGAACCGGAAACAATTGAAGAGAATCAGTTGCTCTAATTCCTCTTGTCCTGGCAAGTTCTTCAAGTGGTGTAATTTTATCTTTTTCCAAACCAAGCCAATTTAAATAGTCATCGTATTCCGGTCTCGATTTTTGAAGTAATCTATTTTTAAAAATCGGAAACAATTCTTCTGATTCGTGTGAATTGTCTAAAGGAGTCATTCGACCAAATGGCATAAAATTTTTTGCTCGTTTTGCTCCAATAGTATATTTAAAAATATATTTATTATTGTCTTTTAGCAATCTTCC
>DAOURZ010000042.1 GCA_030627475.1 Deltaproteobacteria bacterium
CGTTGCGAAAGCTCGGAATATCCCGATATTCCTGCGCTTACGCGCCTTGTCAGACGGATGCCCCAACACTTAAAATTGCGAACTTATTTTTGTGCGAACCCTATCTTTGTAGATCTTTTGGAGCGAATCGCAAATCGTCCACGTTCCTAAAATACCTTTCCAAAAGTTTCCATCCTTGACTTTAATTATTTTAGTATCTATAATAGGCCTGTAATATAGGGATCACTATCTTGGTATAAGATTGGTATAAGAAAGGAGGGTGTGTGCAACAGGCAAAGTTTAGTGTTCAAGAGGCACAAGCACTTTTTTTGAATGATTTCAAAGCGTATGGGTTTAAGGATAAAAGTTCTATGGTCCGAAGGGCTATTGACCATTTTAAAAATAAATTGGAACTTGAAAATCTAAGAAAATCCGCTGAATTATATTCTGAAATTTATTCCGAAAATGATAATCTAAAAGAATTGACTGAAACAGCCGTAACTGGATGGCCTGAATGACAATCTTGAAAAGAGGTATGATTATTGATGTAAATCTTGAGCCGACGCAGGGTTCGGAAACAGGAAAAGTCAGACCGTGTATAATTGTAACCAATGATGTTTATAATGAAAAAGTCCCTGTTATTCAAGTTGTTCCAATTACCGAATGGAGTGCAAAAAAAGTTCGAATAAAAACCAACGTTGAACTCTGTCCTTCACAAGATAATGGTTTATCAAAAAAATCCGTAGCAGATTGTTTGCAAACACGTCCTATTGATCATCGTCACAGGATGGTAAAAATTCGTGGGAAATTGTCGCTGCCCAAGATACAGGAAATAAATCAAGCTTTAAAAATTATTTTTGAACTTAATTTGTAGGAAGGGCACAGATTAACTGCTCCAGGACTTGAGCCAGGATTTGAGATTTGGCAAATGAAAAGGGTTTAAAAAAATACAGGCATGAAAAATAATGAAAAAATTGCATTAGTTATCGGTGGAAGTAGAGGAATCGGAAAAGCAACAGCAATCCGTCTTGCAAAGTCCGGCTTTAATATTTGGCTCACCTATCAAAGTAATCACGATGCTGCCGATAAAACAAAGGAAGAAATAGAAAAAACAGGAAGATCCTGCCGAATTCTTTCATTTGATGTATCCGATTATAAAGAAACAAAGGCAGCTCTGGAAAAAATAGCAGATGATAATCCACCTGATGTAGTGGTATATAATGCGGGAATAACCCGTGATAACCTTCTGATGTGGATGACAAAGGAAGAATGGGATTCAGTTCTTTCTGTAAATCTTGATGGATTTTACAATGTCATGCATGCTATATTGTTTCCAATGCTTCGTGAGAAACAGGGACGAATCATTGTAGTTTCTTCCACTTCAGGCCAAATCGGCCAGGCCGGTCAGGTAAACTATTCTGCATCTAAAGCAGGATTGATTGGTGCTGCAAAAGCATTGGCAAGGGAAGTTGGAAAGAGAAATATTATTGTTAATGTAGTTGCTCCGGGAGTAATTGAAACAGATATGACAGAAGATCTTTCAAAAAAGAATATTTTGCCTCTTATCCCGCTTAATCGTTTTGGAAGTTCCGCAGATGTTGCATCAGTCGTTAATTTTTTATGCAGCGAAGAAAATATGTATATCCACGGTCAGGTTATCGGCATTAACGGAGGTCTGGCCATATAACTAATGAAAAAGTATGATAATATAGTTGTAGGAAGCGGCATCAGCGGATTGACAATTGCTCTTTTGCTCGGCCTGAACGGTCGCCGCGTTCTGCTTCTTGAAAAAAATACACATATCGGTGGATCCCTTGCAAGGTTTTACAAACAAGGAATTCCTTTTGATACAGGTTTTCATTTTACCGGTGGATTTTATAAAAACGGAATTCTTCACGATATGCTGACCGTTCTCGGGATCCATGATTATATAAGGCCGATTTATATTGCACAGGGTAAAAACAACCGTTTTGTTTTTGAAAAAGAACAGGCTGTATTTGACCTGCCAATCGGTTACCAGGCAATTATTTCAAAACTCAAGGATTATTTTCCATCGGAAACAACCGCTATTGACCGTTATTTTGATATGGTCAAAGATGTCTGTTGCAAGACCGTTTCAATGGGTTTGCGTAACAGCACTCTTTCTCCGAATATTATCAATGAGGATTATATAAGCCTTGACAAAGTTCTGAACAACTTAACTGACAATCGTCTGCTCAGAGGATTGCTGTCCGGTTTCTGCATGTGCCACGGAGTTAAGCCTGCAGAAATTTCGTTTGCAAACCACAGTCGTGTCAGTTACGACCTGTATAAGTCCATGTCTCGCGTTAAAAACGGCGGGGATGCCTTTATAAAAGCCTTTAAAGAACGTTTTGCGAAACTTGATATTGATGTTATGTGCGACAGCTTTATCAAGGAATGTATTGACATAAAAAATGAGCATGTTGGACGATTTGTCTTGAACAATGGAGATGAAATTTCCTGTAAGCACTGTATCTTTACAATTCATCCTCAAGAAATCCTGAAAATCCTTCCACAAAAACATTTGAGCAAAGCTTTTATTAATCGAATAAAAGCTTTTGAACCATCAGCAGGTTTTTTTTCTGTATACGGAATTGTTGAATCGGACAATGCTTTTGATACGGTTGAGCCGACAATTCTTTCCCTGTTCCCGACAGCCGACATTAACTTATTAATAGACCCGTATAATCCTGGCCCGCCTGCTATGGTAATCATGAAAAACACAGAAACGATCAATGCCAAACCATACAACGTATTGAATGCCCTTGAAGTTTCTTTCCCTGAAAATGTTGAGGACTGGAAAAATTCAAAAAAAGGGAAGCGTCCTGACGGCTATATGAAATACAAGCAAGAACGTATTAATAATATAAGCAAACGCATTATAAATACTTATCCGGAATATAGTAATTCATTTAAAGTGGTCGCTGCTGCATCTATTTTAACATTCAAAGATTATCTGCATTCTCCTCATGGCTCGGCTTATGGAATTAAACAAAAAATCGGACAGTTTAATCTTTTTGGCAAGCTTCCATTGCGAAATGTGTATGTTGCCGGTCAAAGTTCCGTATTGCCGGGTCTTGTAGGCGCAATGATGTCATCTTTTATTGTGGGACGTGCTGTAATCGGCAAAGACGATTACAATCGTTTTATCGGGCGGAGATTAGAGAGTTGAAACGCGTAGTTATATCGGGTGTCGGCGCAGTATCGGCTATGGGAAATAATGTTCCTTCGCTTGTCAGGGGAATTGAAGATGGAAGAAGTGCTGTCCATTATATGGAAGGCTGGAATCAATATACAGGTCTACGCAGTCTTGTAGGCGCACCGGCGGAATTAATAAACGAAAAGACCATACCGCGCAAAAACAGACGGTCAATGGGCAGAATGAGCATTTTTGCTGTGCAGGCGGCAGAGCAGGCTTTATCAGATTCGGGCATAGAACCTGAAGAATTAACTTCAGGCCGTGTTGGATGTATTATCGGCTCAACAATGGGAAGCGCCAAAAGTCTTAATGAAACATTTGAAATCATGCTGCCTCAAAAAGATTTGACACAGCTTTCATCAATGAAGTTTTTTCAGTGTGTTTCACATACAGCGGCTATGAATGTATCACAGTATCTGGGCATTACAGGTTGCGTTCTTGCAACCTCGGCAGCCTGTGCATCAGCATTGCAGGCAGTCAGTACAGGCTATGACTTAATAAGGCTTGGAAAGCAGGATGCTGTTCTTTGCGGTGGTGCGGAAGAACTTCATCCTACAGTAACCGGTTCTTTTGATGTTCTTTTTGCAACGTCGTCAAGCTATAATGACAAACCACACAAAACACCCAGGCCTTTTGACAGAGACCGTGACGGACTGGTATGCGGAGAAGGAAGCGGAATACTGGTAATTGAAGAATACGAACGCGCCTTAAAACGAAATGCAAAAATATACGCAGAAATCACAGGATATCATACCTGTGGAAGTGGTGTGCATGTCAGCCGGCCTGACAAAAAATCAATAGCTTCCTGCCTCAGGCAAGCACTTGCAAGTGCAAACGTTTCCTCAAACGAAGTTGATTATATTAATGCCCATGCAACGGCAACCATACAAGGAGACAAAGAAGAAGCCAGCGCAATAAAAGAGGTTTTAGGAGATTTAACACCTGTAAGCAGCCTGAAGGGATATATAGGGCACACTCTGGGTGCATCCGGAGCGCTGGAATTAATTGTATCACTTGCAATGATGGAAAAAGGAATAATATATCCTACCCTGAATTTAGACAACATTAGCTCTGACTGTCAGGGTATCAATCATGTAATAGAACCTGTTGCTAAAAATATTTCAATTATGGTTAAAAATTGTTTTGCCTTTGGTGGTATAAATTCTGTACTGGTATGTAAAAAATTATGAAACAAGAAATCACGGAAAAAAAAATAATTGCAATGACAAACCAGGTTTTTGAAGAGTCCTTTGAGATAGAAACGGAAAGACTTCAGCCCAAAATGAATATATTTGAGGACCTCGGCCTGGACAGCCTGGATATTGTTGATCTAATCGTTGCTATTCAGCAAAAGTTCGACGTTAAAATTCGTAACGATGAGAGAGTCAGGGATATTAGAACGCTGGAGGATGTTTACCGGTTTATTATTATACTGAAAAAAGAAGTGGCCTTATCAGAAACAAAGAGAGAGCAACAAAAAGTTTGAAACTGATCTTTTTCAATATTGTGTTTTATTTTGTATTTTGTTTGTACTCGGTTGTTGCTATCCCTGTACTGACTCTCCTTGTTGCATGTTTTTCATTAGTTATGTCTCATCGTAATACCATGAAGTGGTTTCGCCGGGCAATAAGCTGGTACGGAATGGTAGCTATAAAAGTACTTCCTTTTCCGTTGATCAGGATCTACTATAAAGATTATGAAAAAAAATCCGGGTATGGGCCTTATATTTTTGTTTGTAATCATAGAGCTGCCACAGATCCTTTTTTAATGGCCTGCCTGCCATATGAATGTATCCAGGTTGTGAATATCTGGCCTTTTCGATTACCTGTTTTGGGTATTTATGCTCGCTGGGCCGGGTACTTAAGTATTAATGAGATGCCTTTTAAACAATTTTCAAAACAAGCGGTTAAATTACTGAGGCAGGGAGTTTCCATTATTGTATTTCCGGAAGGAACCCGATCAGGAGACAAGTCAATGGGCCAGTTTCATGGTTCGATTTTTCGCGTTGCCATTGAAGCTAAATGCCCGATTGTGCCGGTATGTATTAGCGGTAACGAAAATATTCCTCCACGAGGTTCTTTTTTACTCAGACCCGGAAAAATAAAAATACATAAATTGCCGGCAATAAAATGGGAAAGATTTAAAGATCTTAAACCTTTTAAATTAAAGAACATGGTACGAAATATTATATCTGAAGAGGTAGCTGTAATGGACAGGAAAGAATAATGGAATTAAAGAAATATATGGATATAGAGTTTTCCGAACCTCACATTATAAGAAAACTTCAGGAAAAAAGGCTTCGCAATCATCTTGTTTACTGCAGCAAGCATTCCCCGTATTATCAAAGAATTCTGAAAGATTCATGTATCGACTTTGAACGTATAACACTTGAACAACTTTGTGAACTCCCCTTTACTGAAAAATCTGATCTTGAAAAATACAATAATGATTTTTGTGCTGTTTCGCCTGCCAGGATTGTTGATATTGTTTTATCATCAGGAACAACAGGCTGTCCAACGCGCATAATGTATACGGATTATGATTTAAACCGACTTGCCTATAATGAACAAAAGTCATTTGCCGGATGCGGAATTACCGCAGAAGATATAGTGCTGCTAACCTGTACTATTGACCGGTGTTTTGTTGCAGGGCTTGCTTATTTTCTTGGTGTGCGCAGTCTCGGCGCAACAGCTATTAGAAACGGCCTGAATACTCTGGAAAGTCAGAAGGATATTATTTTAAGCATGACGCCTACTGTAATTGTTGGTGTACCGACATTCTTGAAAAAATTAGGTTTATATCTGCAAAATAATAAAATAGATCCGGCAAAAACTGCTGTTTCCAAGCTCGTATGTATAGGCGAACCTTTACGGAATCAAAATCTTTCACTACTGAAAATCGGCCTGGATTTAGAAGAAATATGGCAGGCAAAAGCATTTTCAACTTATGCATCAACAGAAACAGTTACTACATTCTGTGAATGTACTGCTCAACAAGGGGGACACCTTCATCCGGATTTGGCTGTTGTAGAAATTGTTGATCAAAATGGTAAGGTTCTTCCACCAAAACATATTGGTGAAGTCGTTGTTACTCCGATAGCTATGGAAGGGATGCCTCTTGTTCGTTTTAAAACCGGTGATATAAGTTTTTTAATCATTGATCAATGTCCCTGTGGACGACATTCTCCAAGACTTGGCCCTATTCTGGGAAGAAAAAAACAAATGCTGAAAGTTCGCGGTACAACTTTCTATCCACAGTCGATTTTTTCAGCACTTGAAGAAATTAATGACATCGACGATTATTATATTATAGTATCCGGTAAAACTGATTTGTCCGACAATATAAAGATATATGTCAGCGTAAAAGAAAATTCTTGTGACAGCAAAATAATACAGAATAAACTTCAGACAAAACTAAGAGTTAAACCGACCGTTATAATTACCGATAAAGAAAAAATAGCGCAGCAGGTATACACTCCTGAGTCGAGAAAACCCGTTCGTTTCATAGACAGGAGAAAACAAAATGCATAGCTGCCATAGCAGAATCTCAAATTTTGAATTTTCAAGTGCGGATATTGCAGACGCAGTAAAAAACGATAATCTTCTTTCAATGGAGATTGAATTCAGCCTGCATTGCAACTTTCGATGTCCTTACTGTTATGTGCCGCATAATTCATATCCCGAGAATGAGCTTTCCAAAGAAGAAATATGTGATGTCATCTTTCAGGCAAAAGACATGGGAGCAAGAAAAATTATTATTCTTGGCGGTGAACCGACATTATATCCTGACCTTCCGGATATGATCCGGTTTATCAGAAAACAGGATCTCGAAGCCGAAATATTTACAAATGGAACCAGGATAACCGAAGATTTTGCAAAACAATTATATGATAACAACGTAAGAGTTGTTTTAAAAATGAATTCATTTGATGAAAATCGTCAGGATATGCTTGCAGGAAAAAAAGGTTCGTTTAATTCCATAAAACAAGCCCTCCAAAATTTAAAAAAGGTGGGATATCCTTCGGAAGAAAGTTTCCTCGCTGTCAGTACAATTATTTGCCGGTATAATATTAATGAACTGGAAACAATGTGGCAGTGGCTTAGAGATCAGAAAATAGTTCCATATTTCGAAATTATTACACCTCAAGAAAATGCTAAACATAACAATTGGCTATACGTTAATCCAAAAGAGCTCTATGATATTTTTACCAGGATTTCAGAGATTGATCGCACCAGGTATGGTCAAAACTGGGATCCCCAACCGCCACTAATTGGGAACAGATGTCTGCGACACCAGTTTTCCTGCCTTGTGACATCGACCGGCAATGTTATGCCCTGCGTTGGAGTTGGCATAACAATAGGCAATATACGCAAACAACAGCTTAAAAATATTATAAAAGACAGCGAGGTTCTCTGTGATTTAAAGAATCATATCAATACAATAAAGGGACCCTGCAGGACATGTGAAAAAGCTGAGTATTGTTATGGCTGTCGGGGAGCTGCATATCAATTAACCGGCGATTATCTTGCCTCAGATCCTTTGTGCTGGAAAAACATTGACCACCAGGATGAAATTGTTCATTTGCCTGTAGCAGTTGATGAAATTATCCCCCAAAAATCCCCGATGAAAGTTATTGATACACTAATTAGTGTATCCGAAAGATCTGCAGATGTATCGGTAACAATACAGAAAGAGATGCTGTTTGTTGGAGAAGACGGCATTGTTGACGATGCTATTTATCTTGAAATGATGGCACAATCAATAGCAGCTCTCAACGGCTTTAAGCAGCTTGGCATATCAGAGTCGGCACCGGAAGGATTCCTGTTGGGTGCAAAAAATTTTGAAATTCTAAAAGAATCAAGAGTTGGAGACAAATTGACAATATCTGTTTACAAATATGCAAAATACGGCGATTTCGGTGTAATAAAAGGAACAATTTCCAGGGATGAAGAGGTGATTGCGCAAGGAGAAATAAAAGTTTGGCATAATTCTGACCACCTGAAATTATAGTCAAGTGGATGCTATTATCAAATCGAAGATTTTTAGCAGTTAGCTTTTAGCTTAAAAAATCAAACAGATAATAGCTTTTTCACAAATCTTCATCATTGAGCCAGCAATTCTCATTATGGAATTTGCCAATAATATTTAATAAATACAGATCGTTATTAATCTGGTGTTTTTATGATACACTTCAAACTATCTCAGAAAAATGAGAATTTATACGAAATTCGACGA
>DAOURZ010000280.1 GCA_030627475.1 Deltaproteobacteria bacterium
TCGATATCTGACGTTTAAACAAGTTGCAATTTTTTTGTATTGCACCCTTCGCAGAGTTATCAATCTTCGTATCAAGGGAACAGGATTGTTTTGGAAGCGAAAAAACGCAGAGAATATAATTTTTTTACGTTCATTAGTTCTGACCGGTAAAATATTTCAAAAAGAAAGAACAAAAAAGAATAATTAGCCGCAGATGAACGCACTTCGTGAGCTCTGCCTGCCCCATAGGTGGGAACCATCTACTGAGGGTTGGACTGAGCCGATGGTCCGGTCCATTGCCGTTGGTGGCAAAAGGGAGCAAAAGGGATCTTGAGGGTGTACCTCCATACTCAGCATACTTAATCTTGGAGAAGTTTTGCGTAAAATTCTTTCTTGCAAGGACAATCAGTCTCTTGTATGTTATTTCCATGTCAAATTTGAAAAAAACACCCCATGATGAGCTGTTTAAAAAAATATTTAAGAACAGAGAAAATGCCGGTGATCTTTTAAGCGTTGTATTGCCGCAGAATATTATCGCCCACATGGACATGAAGTCTGTTTATGTTGAAGATGTTTCATATCTGGATGAGAACCTTGCAAAACATTTTTCAGATCTCGTATTAAGCCTGAATTTAAAAAACAGCCATACACAGGTAAAGGTTTATTGTTTACTGGAACATAAAAGTTCACCCTATCAACTTGTGGGATTACAGCTTTTGCGTTACATGGCGTTACAGTGGACAGAACTGGTGGACAATAAAAAGATAGTTGGAAACAATCTGTCTCCAATTATCCCCATTGTAATTTATCAGGGTGAGCAGACATGGAAAGTATTTAACTCGTTTCACGATCTAATTGAGTTTCCATCGAAAGAGTTCAAAGCTTATATTCCTGATTTTACGTTTGCATTTTTTGATATTCCAAGGTTGGATAAAAAGAGCTTACAGAAAATACAGAATAAGGTTGTGCTCTATTTTTATGTGGCAATGGTAAAAACTTTACATTCGTCGAAGCTGAAGGAATTACTGCCCGACCTGGTTGAAGGGCTTTGTAAAACCTTGAACAGCCGGACGGTAATGGATTATATCAGTATATTTTACAGATATATACTGAGAACCACAGACAGTGTAACGAAAGAAAATATGCAGCATGCATTGAACATATTACCTCAGGGAGGTGAGTATATAATGAATACTTTAGCTGAAGAATGGAAACAGGAAGGCATTATTATTGGCGAGCAGAGAGGCGAGCAGAGAGGCGAGCAGAGAGGCGAGCAGAGAGGCGAGCTTAAAAATGCCAGGCAAGTTTTATTGGACATTGCTCACGACAGGTTTGATCTCTTACCACCATCTGTAATAAATGATATAAAGAGCATCGAATCTCATGAAACCTTAAATGAATTATTCAGAAGAACCTTAAGATGTGAATCCATAGAGCAATTCAAGGGGTGGATAAACAAGGTTCTGGGTCGGACAGTGCAGTGAAGGAAAAACCCCTCCTCCGGCTACCTGCCCGTCATCGGCTTCGTCTTCAGGTGAGCAGGATAAGTTTTGATATGTTTTAATCCTGAATATCCTTGCTTGCCCGCCTATGCGAACACCTTTATAATCACTTCTCATATCTTCTAAAAATCTGGTGTCTGAATTGATGCGAAAGATTAATCGTGCCGTCCTCTTTATGTTCTTCAACGGCTTCTCGCTCTGTCGTAGAATATATTGGAATCAGGCTGATTTCAAAAGCAAAATTAACCATAATAAAACATGCCCCGAAATCTCCCTGAATGAGTACATAGTCATTTTTCTTTGACTGGCCGGCAAGCCAGTCTTTTACAGGGTTAAGATAAGCGCTGATTTTCGGCAAAGCGGATGGAATTTGTCGCCACAAATCTTTGAGGTCAGAGGGCATGTTTATTATTCGCTGAACACAGAGAGAGTAACGAGCAAGTCGATATCGGAATGCTGATCTGAGTTCTCACGCGCTTTTGAGCCAAAAAGTATAACTTCCTTCGCAGAAAATCAGGTTTTTAGTATTGTAGCCACTGATTCTATAGCCCGTCGTTCATCTTTTGATAGTTTAATATTTTTAAACTCCTTCATGGAAACTCCTTATTCTCGCCAATGCAAAATAATAACTCCGAAACATCTATTCCGCTTGCCGAACGTCGCAATCCCTTCTACATCAGGTCAATGTTTTCGACAGGAACAATGATGAATCATTGCTTTTTTTTTCTTGTTTTTACGGTCCGCGAACTTGTTACTAAAATTGCAATTAATTCATCCGCCTCTTTAAGTAGTTCCGACATTCGCGCTGCCTTAACTATTCCGGAATCTACAAGCAGTTCCAGCCAGTAAACTGTTTCTTCAAGTTCTTGGTAAGCCCCCCTCAATTTTGCTGATTAATTCAGCATCCGAACGGCTCCGTTTACCCTCTCGCACATGTGCGCCAACCTATGTTCCTGAACGTAAAACCTGTTTGCCAAGTACCTGAGCTTCCGTTGTTTTCGGTAGAGCAGAATATAGCTGAATAATCCTCAATGCAAATGCTTTCGTCCTTTCTCCAATATCTCTCGGCTTCATCTTTATCACTCAGTTTTTTTCTCTATTCATAATTCATCATTCCAAAAAATCCCTTCTAAATCAGGTCAATGTTTCCGACATAATACCCTCGTCACAAAGGATTTAAATAAACAAAATGTCTCAATCCCTTCTAAATCAGGTCAATGTTTCCGACCAATTAATAATGTAACTGTATTCGATCCCGTTCCCGTGTCTCAATCCCTTCTAAATCAGGTCAATGTTTCCGACA
>DAOURZ010000152.1 GCA_030627475.1 Deltaproteobacteria bacterium
AGAAGGAATTCCTTCTAAAACAACAGAGAATGCTCCCGCCGCTTCTACCTCAAGAGCATCCGACATCAGCCGTTTTTCATCACGCTGAACTCTGTAGCCTCCCATTTGATGAACAGACTGAGGAGTAAGACCGATATGTGCCATAACCGGAATACCTGCTTCAGAGATTGCTTTAATTATTTCACTGACCGCTGCTCCTCCTTCAAGTTTCACTGCCGTTGCTCCAGCTTCTTTAAGAAATCTTCCGGCGTTGATAATTGCATGTTTTTTGCCTGGCTGATAAGACATAAAAGGCATATCGCCTACAACCATCGCTCTCCGGGCGGCTCCGGATACCATACGGGTATGATATACCATTTCATCCATTGTAACAGGCAGGGTGCTTGATGCTCCCTGTACCACCATTCCCAGCGAATCTCCTACAAGGATTAAGTGTATTCCCGATTCATCAACTATTTTGGCAAATGGAAAGTCATAGGCTGTAAGGGCAACAATTTTTTCGTCCTTTTCCTTCATTTTATACAGAGTTTTGATTGTAACCTGTGGCTGCATTGTATTATCCTCTTAACTTATTTTTTTTACACATTTTTTATAAATTGTAACGCAGTATGTCAATGAAAACATTAATATTGACTTACGATAGTATACTAAGATATAAAAATAAGTTTGTATACCTAAAACCTAAAACCTGACCCGTTGCCACAATGATACAATTAATTAGAGGATTTAAAGATATTCTTCCCGGAGAAATTGAGATCTGGCAAAATATAGAAAAAACTGCCCGCTCACTTTTTGAAAATTTTGGATTTAAGGAAATCCGGCTGCCGATTCTGGAACGTACTGAGCTTTTTGCAAGGAGCATTGGAGAGGATACCGATATTGTAGAAAAAGAGATGTACACCTTTCCTGACAGAAAGGGAGATCTTGTTACGCTGCGGCCGGAAGCTACAGCATCTGTTGTTCGTTCATATATTCAGCATAAAATGTACGCAAAGGATCCTGTACGGAAATTTTATAGCATCGGGCCTATGTTTCGCAGGGAAAGGCCCCAAAAAGGAAGGTACAGGCAATTCTATCAGATTAATGCCGAAGTGTTTGGTATCAATTCACCGTTTATTGATGCACAGCTTATTTTTCTCGCTGTGAAACTTTTTCACATGCTTGAAGTGACAGATGCCCAACCCCATATAAATTCCTTGGGTTGTTCCCAATGCCGTTCAAATTTCAAGAAAGCTCTTTCCGCTTTTCTTTTATCTGTAACAGAAAAATTATGCGATGCTTGTCTTAAAAGAAGCAAAAAGAATCCGTTAAGGGCGCTTGACTGCAAAAATTCTTCATGCCGCGAGGCTATGGTTAATGCTCCTGCTATAACGGATTATTTATGTCCGGAATGCAGACAACACTTTGAAACAGTTAAATCTGCGCTTGAAAAACTTGAAATTCCATTTGTAATCGACAAAAACCTCGTAAGAGGTCTGGACTATTATACACGCACTACTTTTGAAATTCAGACAGGTTTATTAGGTGCCCAGAATGCTGTAGCTGGTGGCGGACGTTATGATGGTTTGGTAAAAACATTAGGAGGACAGGATCAGCCAGCCACCGGTTTTGCAATAGGTCTTGACAGGCTGGCGGAAATAACAGGCATCAGGAATAAAGATTTTACAAAAAAGCCCGATATTTATATAGTTGCACTTGGTGAAAAAAGTGAACCTTTGGCTTTTGAATGGAACTGTAATTTTGGTCTTGAAGGAATTCGTCCTGAAATGGACTTGAGCAATAGAAGCCTGAAAAGCCGGATGAAACGTGCAAACAAACTTGAAGCCGCGTATGTGCTTATTGTCGGAGACAACGAACTTGAAGAAGGAGCAGTTATTCTCCGAAACATGACAACCCAAAAACAGATTTTAATTCCCATAGAAAGCCTGGTGGAAAGAGTTATAGCAGAAATTAAAGCATAGATAGTGCCTGAACGAAAGCTGCTAATTTTCCATTCAAGCAATAGATAGTAGAAATTCTAAACAATATCAATTAGTTTTGACCAGTTTTTGAAAGGAGTAATCCATTGCCGGATGATATACTTGGAGAAATGAGGAGAACGCACAACTGCTGTGAACTTGATGCAGGCTCAGTGGGCAAGGAAGTTGTGCTTATGGGATGGGTGCAGCGCCGAAGAGACCATGGAGGAGTTATATTTATTGACCTGCGAGACAGGGAAGGCATAACCCAGGTTGTTTTTAATCCGGAGAAAGATATAAAAATTCACGAAAAGGCTCATGCAATCAGGAATGAATATGTAATCGGTGTGCGTGGTATTGTGGATAACAGGCCTGAAGGAATGACAAATCCAAACTTGAAAACCGGAGAGATAGAAATTACGGTTGTTGAGATTAAAATTTTAAATGTAGCAAAAACGCCTCCTTTTTCAATTGAAGATAAAGTTGATGTGTCGGAAACGATACGTCTCAAATATCGCCATATTGATCTCAGACGTACTCAAATGCAAAGTAATATGATCAAGCGCCACAAGGCTGCTGTATCTGTTCGCAACTATCTTGACAGACTCGGATTCCTTGAAATTGAAACACCTGTATTAACGCGCAGCACCCCTGAAGGCGCAAGAGACTATCTTGTCCCAAGCAGAGTTAATCCTGGCCAGTTTTATGCTCTGCCTCAGTCACCCCAGCTTTTTAAACAGCTTTTGATGATTTCAGGGTTTGATCGCTATTACCAGATAGTTCGCTGTTTCAGGGACGAAGACTTGAGGGCGGACCGTCAGCCTGAATTTACCCAAATAGATATGGAGATGTCCTTTGTCGGCGAAAACGATATCATGGATATGGCTGAAGGCATGATGAAAGAAATTTTTAATGATGTTCTTGGGGTAGGAATCAAGCCTCCTTTTTTGCGTCTTTCATACAAAGATTCGATCAGCCGCTTCGGACTTGACAGGCCGGATATTCGCTTTGGCCTTGAGCTTAAGGATATATCGGATATCGTTGAAAAATCCGGCTTCAAGGTTTTTTCCAGTGTTATAAAAAAGGGTGGAATAGTCAAAGCACTGAACGCAAAAGGCTGCTCATATTTTTCACGGAAAGAAATTGACGATCTTGCTGAATTTGTTGCAGTGTATAACGCAAGAGGGCTTGCATGGATAAAAGTAAAGGAAGATACCTGGCAGTCTCCCATAACAAAATTTTTTACAGACGAAGAAAAAGAAGCTTTATCCAGGCGTATAGAAATGGAACCAGGTGACCTTGTTTTTTTTGTGGCTGATCAACCAAAAGTTACAAATGAAGCTCTGGGGCATCTTAGAAACCATCTTGGGAAAAAACTGGACATAATAAACGAGAATGAATTCAGTTTTGTATGGGTTACCGATTTCCCCTTGCTTGAATACGATGAAACGGAAAAAAGGTTTCAGGCATTGCATCACCCTTTTACAGCTCCTCTTGAAAAAGATTTAAAACTTTTAAAGGACGATCCTCTTGCCGTAAGATCAAGGGCATACGATCTTGTTTTAAACGGTTCAGAGATTGGTGGAGGAAGCATACGTATACATAACAAGGATCAACAGGAAAAAGTGTTTGAAACGTTGGGTATGGATAAAGAAACTTATGAAGAAAAATTCGGATTTCTTCTTTCAGCGCTTGATTCAGGAGCTCCTCCCCACGGAGGTATTGCATTCGGCTTTGACAGGCTGGTCATGATTCTTTGTGGACAGCCTTCGATACGTGATGTTATTGCATTTCCAAAAACCCAGAAGGCCGCATGTCTTCTCACAAATGCGCCAGCAGAAATAAGCAAATCTCAACTCGACGAACTTTCTTTAAAATTAAGGATATAATTTTTACGATTATTATATATTTGGTTCTTGACAATAATTTATATTTTTAATAAAAAACTTTTTTATTGATTGTTTCCTGATTTTCAGGAATAAATCAATTGTCAAGTTACAGATCCCCAGTAGCTCAGTTGGCAGAGCGAGTGGCTGTTAACCACTAAGTCCGCGGTTCGAGTCCGTGCTGGGGAGCCAAAACAAATAAAGGGGTTAGCCAAATCAGGTTAATCCCTTTTTTAGTTCGTGCGATTTCATCCTATCTCCTCAACCTGATGTCAGGTTTCTAACGAAAAATCAGGTGGTTACACAGAAAAATAGTGTGGTATTTTCAACCATGCATTGTTTTGTATAGACTACCTGAAATTACGTTCAAATAGATATGAAAGAAAACTATATCGCAAGAAAGCTGAAAATTAATGGCATTGTTCAGGGAGTAGGTTTCAGACCTTTTGTTTATAATCTTGCAAACAAGTTTCGGCTAAAAGGAGAAGTCGCCAACAATTCTTCCGGTGTATTCATTCACATAGAAGGCACAAGTGAAAATATCGAATCCTTTTGCAGCAATCTTTTTCAAACCCACCCTCCACTTGCACATTTTTCGGAAATTTCATTTAAGGAAAAACCTGTCGAACATTTTAAAGACTTTTCAATCGTAAAGAGTATAAGCGGGAACTTAAGTTCCACTTTTATCTCTCCTGATGTATCTGTTTGTGATGACTGTCTTCGCGAACTTTTCGATCCTGATGATTGCCGCTATCAATATCCGTTTATAAACTGTACAAACTGCGGGCCAAGATATACCATTATTAATGATATTCC
>DAOURZ010000264.1 GCA_030627475.1 Deltaproteobacteria bacterium
ATTGGAAGGGGTAACCGGAGAAGATATTGTCCTTCATTCAGATAATGGCTCTCCCATGAAAGGAGCAACTATGTTTGTCACCCTTCAGAATCTTGGCGTAATTCCATCGTTCAGACGGCCATCGGTAAGTAATGACAATCCATATTCTGAAAGTTTGTTTAAGACCTTGAGATATAGTCCAATTTATCCTTCAATGCCTTTTGATAGCATGGATATATCCAGAGAATGGGTTCTTACATTAAATAAAAAATGCTAGTTTAGGCGACAAGTTGCTTGACAAACACCGCAAAAAGCGTCATCTTTTTTGAGGAGCAAAAAAAGCCGCCACTTTTTGTGGCAAGTGATGCAGTCGTTACAGGCGGCTGCTCTGCTTGGAATCGCGGTGCCTGACTTCGTTCAGCTCCTTGTTCCGACGCTCAGCACCGCGATTATCTTCTTTAACGTATCTATTTGTTTGTAAATAGACTATACTACAGACTTGTTTTTCTCCAACAATGAAACTTGTAACTTAAACGTTGCGCGAAATTTCCAGGATCAGGCTGAAATCCATACGGAATAAGGCTTTCCTTAAAAAATCAGCCGGAAAAGCCTGAAAATAGTGTATATGAAGAAATAGTATTCGGGAAAACCTTATTAATAGTGAGTTTGGTTGCTGAGCGCATATTGCAAAATGCTCGACTTTTTCAACAAAATGCAAACCGCAAAAAACCTTATACAATACGGGTTCTATAGTGTCTTCACGACAAAACCCACTATTTTGCGGTTCTGCAGGCTGACATCGTCCTGAAATCCTTTATCCTATTGGCTTTTCCAGCTATCAATCAAATTTCGAGCAACATTTAAGTGTAACATAGTAAGATGTTAAAAAATTAAAAAAGGGTATATATTTGAAACATAGCTATCTCCATAAAGAACCTGTGACCACCGCATTACTTCTTGCAGCCGGAATAGGCAGCCGCCTTTATCCATTGTCGCAGAACGCTCCTAAATGCCTAACGATAGTCAGTGGCGTGTCGATACTTGAACGTTTGATCTCAAACCTGAGTCAGCATGGTTTCAAACGTCTGGTCGTTGTTACCGGGTATCTGGAAAATTGTATCAAGAATTTTTTGGGGAATCGGATAGGTGGCATCAAAATCGACTATATTTTCAGTCCACTATACAAAACAACCAATAATATTTATTCTCTTTGGATGGCGCGTAAAATTATCAACGAGCCATTCCTGCTCATTGAAAGTGATCTTGTGTTTGATGGATCACTCCTGAAATCCATGCTGTATCCCAATAAAATAGCTGTTGCCAAGATGCAACCGTGGATGGATGGGACATATGTTACAATCAATCAATCTCAACAAGTTGAAGCATTTTTTAAGAGCAACAAAGCCTCCCTTACTGTGGATTCATATAAAACAGTTAATATCTATTGCATTTCGCTTAGTTCGTGGCACTGTATTGTCAAAAAATTAGATCAGCATATTTCAGATGGTAAAACAGACGATTATTACGAAATTATCTTTACGGACATGATTGCTGATGGCAGCCTCTATTTTGATATGGTCTCTTTTGACAGCAAGCCATGGTATGAAATAGACACTATCGAAGATCTGGCCAAGGCTGAGAAACTGTTTCCATTATACAATCAGTCAGCCCCTAAAACTGTTCCTGTTTCATAACCTGTTTTTTGCGCCATGCAATTGAACCATGGCGTAACACCTAATATTACCCAAAAAAATGACAAGAATTCCAGATGACACAAAACAATTATAAGACTCAATCTGAAAAGTATGACTTTATCTCTGGCCAACATGGTGGTTATTATCGATATGATTTTGTAGATCATGCCTATCTTTATAATCTTTATTTCCCACCAGAGGCTATTTTCACAAACTTTAAAGATCAAATCCACGACCTTGTTCTGAATTATCCAGTGGCACAAGATGCCTTAGCCGGACTTATTGGCAAAATAATTAACCAACCTGCGGAAAGAATTGTTGTGGGAAACGGAGCTGCTGAATTAATCAAAATAGTATCCGGTCATATATCAAACAAGTTAATCGTGTCTGTGCCTTCTTTTAATGAATATGCCAATGCTGCCCCTTTAGGAAAAGTAGTTGAGTTCCCGCTTGAATTTTCATCCTTCCAAATAGATGTTAATAAATTTGCTATGGAAGCAATCAGGGTAAAAGCTGATGTAGCTGTTGTGGTAACGCCTAACAATCCGACATCTATGCTAATTAGCAAGCCCGACCTCATTCGTCTTGCAAAAAAACTTGAAACTAATAACTGCATGCTAATTATTGACGAATCCTTTTTAGATTTTGCCGAGAATCATGATCTGATTAGTATGGAACAAGAAATCGAAAAACACCAAAATGTAACAATTTTCAAAAGCATGAGCAAAGCCTACGGTATCTGTGGACTTAGAATCGGGTATATGCTGACTGCAAATTCACAATTTGCAGAAACGGTGAGAGATGGCGTGCATATCTGGAATATTAATGGATTTGCAGAAGAGTTTTTACGGCTTTTACCCGCTTACAAACAAGAATTTATTGCAAGCTGTAAACAAGTGCGAACTGACAGAGATGGCTTGTACAAAAAACTGCGCAGCATTGACGGTATGACTGTTTTTAAACCTGATGCAAACTTTATTTTTTGTCGTCTACCTGATTATGCGCAAAGTGCTCCGGAAATCACGAAAAAATTATTTATTGAACATAATATCTATATAAAGGAATGTGCGGGCAAAACTCAACCTGATTCAGATCGTTATCTGCGCATTGCAAGCCGTACAGAAACCGAGAATTGTAACTTGGTTGAAGCGCTAATCCAGGTAATGAACCTAACAAACCGACAAGCATAAAAATAATGACAAATCCTAAATCACATGTACCCACAATGCTTTATTTTGCCAGGGATCTTCCTAATGTTTGTTCCCTTGCAGGTCTGTTGTGTGCAGTTCTTGGTATTTACTACGCTATTTTGGGCATTTTTCCTGTCGCGATAATTGGAGTTCTGTGGGCGGTTTTATTTGACTGGGCTGACGGAATTATTGCTCGACAAATTAAGGGGAGAACCGATCACCATCAAGCCATTGGGGGGCAGCTTGATTCGCTGATTGATATTGTA
>DAOURZ010000397.1 GCA_030627475.1 Deltaproteobacteria bacterium
CACGAACAAATATCTCAGGGTAAAATCCGATAGATGTTAAAACTTCTGATATTTGGCCTAATGTTAACCCTCTTGAGGGAATATTTCTACCTTTGGATACATCTTCCACAGCATCCGCGATATCATACAAAAGCCTTTCAGGATAAATGCTGTATTTTTCACTATAATATCTGGCAATCATCCAGCAAACAGCGTGAGCACAAACAGTAACATCTGTGTCCTGCATTATATGGGGAAATGTGCTTATTGTAAAAGGAACGCCCATAATATTGTTTTCAAACAGCGCCTCGCAAATATATCCCTGGAAATCATTAATGGCTGTTGGAGAAAGAAGCGTCCTGCCCATGGGGGCTACACTGGTTGGGCGCAGCACAATGGATCCCAAATAAGAATTATCCATACCAACTGGAAGATATTTTTTTACAATTTGATCAAAAAAATGAAGTCTGTAACAAAATTTACTATATGATCGATGTCGTTTGGCATAAAATCCATAGTATGTGCTTCTGTAATCCTTATCAACATACGGATACTCAACGAGTACAGATCTAATATTTTTGCTTAATTTCTGTTTTATTTCGCTTACTAACTGACGAGAGAGATAATATTCAGGGATAACACTGAAAAGTTTATCATAATCGTCTGCGCCTTTGATGTATAGATTTTTGATTATCATAAAAGATATGCTTTTACTCTTCTATCAAGTCATCCTCATTAGAATTTTTTGCCGTTTGCATTTTTCAAGACCTCAATCCATTGCATGGGCTTATTTTTGTGCCGGAACGCTTCACTATCAGGTTTTCTTCGGTAAAGGGTTCATATTTTCGGATATTTTGGGCTGCATCCAGCTTCAGTTTTTTTTGATCATTCTCCAACCTCCCTCACAGACCCAAACCACGCATTCTTTTTCTTCAAATATTCCAATGTTCGCAGGTACAGTCTCCACCAATCCCGTTTTATAATGTGGTTCGCATGCCAGAGGAGAGTCAAAACTCCGCCGACATTTTCCACTGTTTCTGCAATCTGCTTTACGTATTGAAAGGCGGTCTCTTCGTCCAGGCGCATGCCTTTCGCCGGATTCAGCATTGCGCCGTCCTGGATGATAAGAGGAATTTCCATGATCGGCAGTTCTTTTTCGGCCTTCAAATCGTAAAGATGCCATGGGTAGCATGTCCCGAACCGGAAACCAATATTGTCATTAAAACCCAGTGTTGAATCGTATTTGAATCCTGCCGCTGCATGAACCGCCGGCGTTACGCGTATATCATAATGAAGATAATGCTGGCGGACACTGACGATCTCATGATCCAGAGCTTTTTCAAGGGCTTCTTTTTGACGTTTTAGTTCATCAACATCGTTATAAGAATACCAGGACGGATGGAGGCCGATTTCCCAGCCCTGCCGGTCTATCTCGCGGATTATCTCTGTTACTGTGCATTTTTGGTTATCGAATACAATGGAATCGTGAAGTTCATAAGAGCAGTCTAAATATTATTGTGTCAAAACGTTACTCACTTCCTGTTAGAAAACAAAGCACGAATGGACAATAGTTCCCTTTTTTTTCTTAATTTACATAGTAGATTTTTATAATCCTGAAAATCACGTTTATTCAATAACAAAATCGCAACCCACGATGTATTAGAAATTCTAACAAAAGCCGCCATTACCATTAAACTGGCTGTAATATATGCAACGCTTGAGGCAAAGGCAGCGCCGGATATTCCCCATTTTGGGATAAGCCATAAGTTTAAGGGAATGTTTACAGCCAGCGAAACAAAGGCCGCATAAGTGCCAAATTGCGGTTTTCCTCTGCCGGCCAAATCAGCAGTTAGTATCTTGCAACCCCCTAAAGCAATTATACCTGGCAGTAATATAATTAATGGCATTACAGATGGTAAAAAGACAGG
>DAOURZ010000047.1 GCA_030627475.1 Deltaproteobacteria bacterium
CTTGCGATGCAAATTCGATTAAGCCGGGCTGTGTTAAACCCAGATCACTTTTTTCTACCCGAATACTGCGGGAAATCCTTGCAAGTCGAATTGCTTCTCCGGATGTGTCAAACTGTATATCTATAGCATCTTGAACTGTAAAAAATCCAATCCCATCACCGCCCGAACTAATCATATTTGAAGTAATTCCTGCCACTGTATAAATATTCTTCCCTATCTTGATTTTTTCTCCGAGATACAACCCCAGCGATTCATCAGCAATCATTTCATAATGGTTTTGATTCAATATTCTTCCGGACACCAGAGGTACCCACTTGCCTTTATCTATTGGCCAATCAAGACCAACAACAGTCATACGCAGCCGCTTACCCTTGTTTTGGCGCTGAATTGTGTGTTGTACGAAATTTCGGGCAGTTACAACCCCGGGAATGGCCAGCGCTCTGTGGATAAGATTTTGAGGAACACGTGAAAGTTCCGCAAAAGGACCTCGCGTATTGTGCTGGACAATCCATACATCTGCTCCAATATTGTCAATAAGCAAGGTGGCATCTTCGATAATTCCTCTGTATATTCCACTCATTCCCATAACAATCATCAGAAGCATTCCAATTCCAACAGAAGTTAAAACAAAACGCCCCAGGTTATGCCTAATATCTTTAATCGCAAGATTCATTGAACAGATATCCTTGTTTGATCTGCTAACTTGTTTTTTAAACTTATTGGTGTCAGGACACTGTCTCCTTCCTGCAATCCTTCAATAATTTCAATAAAACTACCGCCATGCAGCCCTGTTTTGATATGCCGCCATGCGGCAACTCCTTCATTATCAACAAAAACTCCGGACATATTATTGCGCCATTTTATGTATTTTTCAGGAACGATAAGGACATTGTTTTTTTTCTCTGTTTTAATATAAACCTCGGCTCGTTGGCCTATAGCCCATTTTGCAGGCAATTCATTAACATTAACATCAACAATAAACTCACGCGTTTCCCTGTCAACTTCAATGGCTATGCGTGCAACTGTGCCTGGATACGTATGTTCAGGTTCAGAGCGAAAGATAATTCCGGCAGGTTGTCCTATCTTTATTTTTGTCAACTCAGTCCCATCAACCCAGGCGCTGACCCAAAGAACCTTTGTCGAAATAAGTGATAGAATAGCGCTTCCCGGAATCACAATATTTCCCGGATCTCGTTCCTTCTTAATAATTATTCCATCAAAAGGGGCGAGAATTTGGCTGTCATCCAATTGGGCTTTGCGTAATTCCAACACTTTTTTTGCCTCAACAACTTTGTTTTGAGCTTCAATAACGGCCACCTCTGCGTGGCTATGCCTTGCCCTTGCCGTTCCCAGTTCTTCGGTTGCTTTATCAAATTTTTCCTGACTGATGGCCTTTGGCATGAGTTTTCTATACCTGTTATAAGTTTTTACTGCACCGCTTAATACCACCTCGGTAAATTTCAGATCTCTACGGACTTTATCGACCCCTGATACTACTGTTTCAAGGCTTGCCGATGCTACTTTCACCTGTAGCTTAAGCTGGTCATCGTCAAGTGTTACCAGCAACTGATCAGCACTGACGTTATCTCCTTGATCAACCAGAACATTTTCTATACGACCTGAAATCTTTGAGCTTATAATCATTTTTGTTTTTGCATCTAAAGTTCCGGTACCCATCACGTTGTCAATAATTTCCCCCCGGTCGACTTGATATTTCTCCACAAGAACAGGTGCAAATTTCAACCAATAGATAGCGATGGCAAGGATTGCAATAAGGAAAAATAGTTTTGCGCCTTTGTCTATCCATTTTCTGATTAATTTCCAATTTTTATTCATCATTATTGTGTGAACCCCAAGTTGAAAAATGTTGCGTTTGAATATTTTATTTGAGTCTACTCCAAATAGAACATAACTGTTTACACAATGTCAAATAGAGTATTTTTGCGGGACTAAAGTCCCACTTCCGTGCAGCGGCAAATTTTGTTTTATAAAAAATACTTGAATTTTGGAAAGAATTTTAATAGTAAGCAATTCGTTGATTGATAGAATTGTATGTTCTATTTTTTGTGCCTTTTTTTGCGGCCGTACTACCTACAGCAAAGGGAAAATTATATGAAGGAAATCAATTCGCTTAATTTAAAAGGACTTGCTATTAATGCACTAAACAATGTGTTTGATATGATGCTTGATATGACAGTGGAGATATCTGATGCTGATTCACAGGAGATAATTAATGGTAATAAAATTGTAGGATCAGTCAGTTTTGTGGGAGATCTTATGGGAAATGTCAGTATCCATGTAGGTGATACCTTTGCCCGTATCATGGCGGCGGCTATGCTTGGCATGGAAGTGGAGGAGATCGAAGGTGAAGAGGTAAACGATGTACTTGGTGAATTGAGTAATATGATCGGCGGCGATCTGAAATCACGTTTTTGTGACATTGGCTTTTCATGTCAGCTTTCCATTCCTTCCGTCACGAGTGGAAGTGACTTCAAGATTGAATCCAGAGATTGGATGCAGCGTGAATGTTTTGCTTTTTGCTACCAACAGCACACCGCTTTGGTGGACGTTTTTATAAAATCAGGAGGATGACCATGTCTTTAAAAGTTCTTACCGTTGATGACAGTAAAACTATTCGTATGATTGTGAAGAAAGCCTTCAGACCTTATGATTGTGAACTTTTTGAAGGAGCGGATGGAGCCGAAGGCCTGATGCTTGCCACACAGGAAAAGCCTGATTTGATTGTTCTTGATATTACCATGCCTGTTATGAACGGGATTGAGATGTTGAGTAAATTAAAATCTGAACCGGACTTAAAAGATATTCCTGTAATAATGTTGACGGCTGAATCCGGAAAAGATAATGTGATGCAGATCGTTAAAATGGGCGTTAAGGATTATATGGTAAAGCCGTTTAAGGGTGAACAATTAATTGAGCGAGTAACAAAACTTGTAAAATTAGAGTCAAAAAAAACAGGAGAAGCATCAGCAGGCGATTCAGCAGGGAAATATTTTTCACTTGATGGAGATATTCAGCTTTTAGTTCTGAAAGAAAAAGCAACCCGGCAGATTACAGCACAAGTTGAAGTGTATTTGCGGTCTAAAATTAAAGATATGATAAAATCCGGCATGAATAAATTTATTATAGATTTGAGCAAGATGCCGGAAATTAATATGTCATTGATCAAATTGATCATGGTGATAATTCAAGACTGCAGGAAGGCAAAATTCCGAATTGGGGTCGTTGGTACAACTGATTTAAGTAATGAGCTGAAACAGTTTCAAGAGACCAGCGGAATTCCAGTTAATAGTACAGTCGAAGAGGCAAAAGCAGCATTTAGCAGTTAGTGCCTGAACGGTGTTTCCGTTCAAACAATAGTCAGAGATTTTGCTGGCTACCAACTTACGAATTGTCCTGCTTTATGTTTGATAGCCATTTTGGTCAAGTGATTGACTGATTTTTTGCTCGAATACTTGATCAATTGCGGAGCTAAGTTCATGAAGGATTTTGAGATATTATTTGTTGATGATCAAAAAGAGATACTTTTTTTGGCAGATGAATATTTGTCTCATTATGGGTATAAAGTGACAGTTGTTGACAGTGGTTTGAACGCCTTTGAATTGGTTAAGAAGAGGGACATTGATATCGTCATTACCGATTTAAGGATGCCCGGGTTTAGTGGAATCGAACTTGTCAAAGCTATAAAAAAATACCGGTCTGAAATCGAAATTATTATTATAACCGGATATGGAACCATAGAATCTGCTATCGAAGCTTTGAAGCTCGGATGTTATGATTACATTCAAAAACCGATTCAATTTGAGCGCTTAAAAATATTAATTGATAGAATTATAAAAAAAAAACAACTGCAGAAAAAAAATATATTACCCAGGAGGAGATTAAAGGAAAGAACTCAATATGATGAGCTAATCGGAGCCAGCCCAAAGATGCAGGAGCTTTACAACCTGATTGATAAGGTCAGTTCTAATAGTTCCGCTACTGTTGTGATACAGGGAGAGAGTGGAACAGGAAAAGAACTGGTTGCCAGAATTATCCATAAAAAGAGTGATCGTGCAGATAAACCTTTTATTTCGGTAAATTGTGGTGCTATTGTAGAAGGGCTTCTGGAGAGCGAACTTTTTGGTCACGTCAACGGCGCATTTACCGGAGCCATCAGAAACAGGAGCGGTCTATTTAAAGCTGCAGAAGGCGGCACCATATTGTTAGATGAGATTACAGAAACCATTCCTTCTTTACAAGTTAAGCTGCTCCGGGTTCTTCAGGAAAGAAAGGTAAGGCATGTAGGCGATACCAGAGAATTAGATATAGATGTCAGGGTGATAGCTGCCAGCAACAGAGATCTGAATGAAGCCATGAAGAGTGGAGCTTTTAGAAAAGATCTTTTTTACCGGCTGAATGTTGTTTCTATCAATATCTCCCCACTGAGAGAGCGAAAAGAAGATATCTCACTTCTGGTAAACCATTTTATAGATAAATTTAACAATACTAACAAAAAAAAGATTGTCGGTATATCTCCTGAAGCAATGGATATTATGTTAAACTATCATTGGCCGGGGAATGTGAGGCAATTGGAGAATATAGTTGAAAGAGCATTTGCTTTAGGGGCGGATGAAGTAATTGAAGCAGGTGATCTTCCTTCTGAAATAAAAAGATTCGGGGAAACTTTAAAAACAGGGAAACCGGAGTATGCCTTAAGAAAAAATGAAACTATTTTAATAAAAAAAGCTCTGGATAAAACAAGTGGAAATAAAGCCAGCGCCGCTGATTTGCTGGGAATAAACATTACCACCCTTTATAGAAAAATGAAGAAATATGAAATATGAAGATAAGATTTTGCAAATTGCAAAAATGCTGAATATATAATTTGCAAATTGCATATTATTAAAAAATGCTCATTACGGTAAGCTGTATTAGAAATTATTCCATCAAAGACCTTTCCTGTTTTTGCAAATTGCAAAAACAGCCTTTGTTTTTACCCTCCTTATTTTCAAATCTATTTTTACAATACATTGATATTATAGAAGTAAATCTATTCTCCTGAATATCTTGTTACTTTGCGGCACAAACCTTGCTTAAAGATATATATTATTCACGCTATTCAATAGTATGGGAATTTCCATTTTTTATAGCGTCAAAGTCTCAGTCTGAAAGTTCGCACTGAAGTCAGGTTTCGTCGAAGATAGTTTTTATCTATTAACAGAGGAGCTGTAATTTGTTAAATGTAGCTTTTGATAAGAGCATGTTGGAAGACCAGGATTTACACGTGGAAAGCACTATCACTGTGAAGAAGCCAAAAAATCAACATAGGTTTAATGATATTATTGGCCAGAGTGATAAAATGCAAGAGGTTTTCAGGCTGATTGAAAAAGTGGCTGATAGTGATAGTACGATTATAATTAATGGAGAGACCGGGACAGGTAAGGGATTGGCAGCCAGAGCAATTCATCGACACTCATATCGAAAAAACAAACCGTTTGTTTCAATAAATTGTGGAGCTATTCCGGAAAATTTATTGGAGAGCGAGCTGTTTGGGCATGTGCGGGGCGCTTTTACCGGCGCAACAACAAACAGGTGTGGAAAGTTTGAAGTTGCTGATGGCGGCACCATTTTTTTAGACGAGATTGGTGATATGAGCCCTGACCTTCAGGTAAAACTTTTAAGAGTATTAGAAGAAAAAGAATTTGAGCAGGTTGGCGGGTGCAAAACTGTAAAAGTTGATGTAAGAATTATAGCCGCCACACATCGAAATTTGGAAGAAGAAGTTCAAAAGGGAACTTTCAGGGAAGACTTGTTTTACAGGCTCTATGTAATACCGATAAAACTTCCTCCGCTAAGAGGGCGTAAATCAGATATACCTCTCCTTGTTGCTCATTTTGTGAATGAGATTGGTTATGACAAAAATAAAGAGTTAGGTGGCGTATCAGGTAGCGCAATGAAGATGATGATGCAATATCCCTGGCCTGGAAATGTAAGAGAACTCAGGAATATGATAGAAAGATTTGTTGTTTTATGCGAAGATGGAAAAGAGCTATCTATACTGGATTTGCCGGAAAAACTTAAGACTTCAAGCGGCGGCAATGTAGTCATGCCCCAGGTAGAAATTTCACAAGATGGGATATGCCTGAATACTGCTGTAGGTGAGTTTGAAAAAGCCCTCATTGTTCAATCTCTCAAGAAAACCAAATGGGTCAAAAACAGGGCGGCAAAGCTTCTTCATCTTAACAGAACGACACTTGTAGAAAAGATTAAAAGACACCATTTGCAACAAGCTTTTTCTTCCTCATGAACTGAGCTCTGATCCATCCCGCAAGACTGCGTTGCTTGTCGATATCTGTCAAAGAAGTGACATTGATATCTAAAATTTGACGCAATTCAACAAATCCCATCCGCAGATTTCACAGACCCGCCTGCTATAGCTTTTATGATAATTCAGTTAGCAATTAATAAACCTGGCCGAATTAGCTTCCGCAAGCAGGGGCATAGATTCAGGCCGGATTTGACCGGTCTCAGATCGCAAAAATTGAAGTAATAACCCCGAGCTATTCCGAGCTTTCGCAACGCAGTCAGGCGGGATGCATCAGCATCATCTAATTCCTCAACCAACACGCCGAACACGGACAAACAAGTTTGTCCATGCCTGCCTTAAGTTTCAATAAGTTTCAATCATTTCTCCGAGCCGTAAGTTCTACGCGCTGGATGCTACTCAACTCATTTTCTGCTCAACCACATAAAAACATTAAATAAATAGCTGATAAATTAATAGGTTGGAGCGAAAACCAACTATTATCGTTGTATCTGGTATGATATTTGCTAAGTAAAACAACGAGAGTAAAAAAAATAAAAAAAGGAAAAATTTAAAAAATGGAACCACAAGGAATGTTAGGCGGAACAATTTCTCTGTTGGAAAAGACTTTAGACTTGAGATCCATGAGACATAATTTGATTATTTCAAATGTCGCCAATATGGATACTCCTAATTATAAAGCGTTTGATATAATTATTAAAGAAGAGCTTGAAAAAGCAATGGGAGCAGAAAAAGCTATAAAGCTTGAAAATACCAGGTCCGGACACCTTCCCGGCAGGGAAACATGCTCCGGTAGTGTAAAATCCAGAGCCGTCGGTAGTCAACAAATTACCCTGAGAAATGACGGAAATTCTGTGGATATTGACAGGGAAATGGCAAAACTGTCAGAAAATAATTTGATGTATAATGCTTTAGCCCAGGTTATTTCCAGAAAATTTGAAGGGTTGAAAAATGTTATTCAAGGAGGGAAATAAAAAATGAATTTTTTAGATGCTCTTCGCATAAGTTCTTCAGGACTGACTGCTCAAAGACTCCGAATGAATCTGATTTCCGGTAATCTCGCTAATGTTGATACCACTCGTACATCTCAGGGCGGTCCTTACAAAAGAAAAGATGCAGTTTTTGCCGCTCATACGGATCGTCAATCTTTTGGCAACATACTGAAATCTCAAATGAACGGCAAATCATCTGAAGTGAGTGTGGTCGGAATTATTGATGATCCAGGACCTCCTCAATTAAAATACGACCCTCAACATCCTGATGCAGATAAAAATGGATATGTAGCAATGCCGAATATTAATTTAATTGAAGAAATGGTTAATATGATATCAGCTACCAGGAGTTATGAA
Organism: Deltaproteobacteria bacterium; assembly: GCA_030627475.1. Taxonomy (GTDB): domain Bacteria; phylum Desulfobacterota; class Desulfobacteria; order Desulfobacterales; family ETH-SRB1; genus B13-G4. Next base: position 7,675 of record DAOURZ010000047.1, read on the forward strand.
GCAAATGTAACTGCTATGAAGGCTACAAAAAATATGGCCTTAAAGGCTCTGGAGATAGGACGCTAAGTATGAAAGAGATTGCCGTTCAAAAAAATATGGAAACATCGCTCTATTCTCCTGTCAGGATGAAACAAATGCCTGAAGAGCAGGAGAAGTCTTTTGGCGAAATATTAAAGAGTTCGCTTGGCAAGGTAAATCAGCTCAAAAATGAGGCTGATCAAGCTATCCAGGGGCTGACAACAGGTCAGCAAACAGATATTCACGGAACTATGATCGCCATAGAAAAGGCATCAATTTCTTTTCAGTTGATGATGCAGGTGCGTA
>DAOURZ010000089.1 GCA_030627475.1 Deltaproteobacteria bacterium
AATAACCATCCCTATAGAGACAGCACTGTCCGCAACATTAAAAGCCGGCCAGTGAAGAGTACCTATGTAGAAATCAAGAAAGTCAACGACCTCTCCAATACGTATTCTATCAATCAGATTGCCTATGGCACCTCCAAAAATAAGCGCAAAACCCGCAGCAAGCAGTGAATATTCCACTGGTGTTTTCTTGTAGAAATAAAAGATTAAACCTATTGCAAATGATGAGAAAAAAAGAAAAACTATAATACGCAAAACAGAACCGTGATTGGCCATAAATCCGAAAGCTCCGCCAGGATTATGAATATGAATTATATTGAAAAATCCCGGTATAACCGAAATAGAATGATATAAAGGCAGAAAATACAAGATAACGGCTTTTGTAATCTGATCAAGAATAATTACTGATCCGGCAACGACAGCAAGTTTTAAGTATTTGTTTTGCATAATTTTAGCGCCCTTAGGGCGAGCTCTCAGCCAATAGCTTTTAACCAACAAAATCTATGCGCCTACATAGGGAAGTTAATTCGTCCACGTTCCTTAATTTGTTCTTAAACAATATTCAATTTCCCAAGCACCTTCTCACAACGGCTGCAAATGGTTGGGCGCTCAGGATTTAAACCAACGGAAGGATCGTGTATCCAGCAACGTTCACATTTATCAGAGTTTGCAGACTCAACGACTATGGCGAGGCCTTCGATATCCGTACTTTCATAGGCGTTATCGAATTTTTCTTCTTTAACAAGAGAAGCTCCGGAAATAATAAATATGGTCTTCAAGTCTTCTTCATAAGGATACAGATCTTCATACAGTTCTTCATTCACACTGATTGTCACAACAGCATCAAGAGAATGACCTATTTTCTTTTTTGCTCTTGCCTCTTCAAGAGCTTTTGTCACTTCACCTCTCACCTTAATAATAGTTTCCCATTTTTGTGCCAGTTTTTCAGCTTTCCAGCTTTCATTCACTTTCGGCAGAAAAGAAAGATGAACGCTGGATTCTTTTTCTTTTATCTCCGGCATCAGCTTCCAGATCTCTTCTGCCGTAAAAGGAAGTACAGGAGCCATGATCCTGACAACAGAATTCAGTATTATATGTATTACGGTTTGAACACTTCTTCGTTCAATTGATTGCGGAGGTGATGTATAAAGCCTGTCTTTAAGGATATCAAGATAAAAAGCGGAAAGATCAAGAGTACAATAATTGTGCAGCGCATGGTAGATAACATGAAACTCAAAAGTTTCGTATGCTTTCAAACTTTTTTCAATGAGTTCCTGCAGCTTGTGCAGCGCAAATTTATCAATATCAAGCATTGACTCATATGGTATTTTATCTGTTTCAGGATCATAATCAGATAAATTGCCGAGCATAAATCTACAGGTATTTCTGATCCGCCTGTATGAATCGCTTAATTGTTTTAAAATGTTTTCAGAAATTCTTATATCATCCCTGTAATCAGATGCAGATACCCAAAGACGAAGAACTTCAGCTCCATATTTATCAATAACTTTTTTGGGAGCTATAACATTCCCAATGGATTTTGACATTTTTCTTCCGTTTGCATCAACAACAAAACCATGAGTTAATACAGACTTGTAGGGAGCTCTATCTCTTGTACCAACGGCTGTTAAAAGAGAGCTGTGAAACCAGCCTCGATGCTGATCACTTCCTTCGAGATAAAGGTCTGCCGGCCATTTTAAATTCGATCTCTGTTCAAGAACTGCTGCATGGCTTACGCCTGAATCAAACCAGACATCCAGAATATCCGTTTCTTTAATAAATTTATTATGCCCGCATTTTTGACACACAGCATTTTGAGAAAGAAACTCCTCTGCCTGTTTTTCAAACCAGACATCTGCCCCATATTTTTCAAAAAGTTCTGAAATTTTATTTGTTGTTTCATGATTTATGAATACAGACTCACATTTTTCACAATAAAATACGGTTATAGGCACACCCCATGCCCGCTGTCTGGACACACACCAGTCCGGACGATTTTTAATCATTCCGTAAATTCTTTCTTTGCCCCAGTCAGGAATCCATTCAACTTTGTCTATTTCATTAAGAGCTTTGTCCCTTAAGCCTGTTTTGTCCATAGATATAAACCACTGTGGAGTTGCACGAAATATAACGGGCTTCTTGCAGCGCCAGCAATGGGGATAGGAATGCGAAATTGATTCTCTGGCAACGAGTGCTCCGGTTTCCTGCAATTTATCAATAACACCATTGTTGGCTTTAAATACGAACTGGCCATTAAAAAACTCTACATCATCAGTAAAACAGCCTTTTTCATTTACCGGAGAATAAGGATCCAGATCATATAACAACCCGACTTCATAATCCTCACGACCATGCCCGGGAGCAGTATGAACACATCCGGTTCCTGCATCCAGTGTAACATGCGAAGCAAGAACAATAAGGGAGTCCCTTTTATAGAGAGGATGACGACATTTTTTATGCTCAAGCGAGGCAGCCTCAATTTCGGCAATAATAGAAAAATCGGAAACACCGAAAATTTTCATGCAATTTTCAACAAGATCTTTTGCAAGAATAAAAACCTCGCCATCTCCCGTTTCAACAGCAGCATAAACAAAATCAGGATGAAGCGCCACAGCAAGATTGGCAGGCAATGTCCAGGGTGTTGTAGTCCATATAATCAAATTTACTTTTTTATCTTTAAGCGCCTGAATTCCGGAGTCGTCTATTAAAGGAAATTTAACAAATATCGAATTGGAATTTTCGTCGTGATATTCAATTTCCGCTTCCGCAAGAGCTGTCTTACAACTGCAACACCAGTGTATAGGTTTCTTGCTCCTGAAAAGGCTGTTATTCAAAGCAAACTTGCAGCATTCCCGTGCAATTGTGGATTCATAACTGTAATTCATGGTCAAATAGGGATTGTCCCATTCCCCCATAACTCCAAGACGCTTGAATTCTTCACGTTGGATATCAACATATTTTTCAGCATATGATCGACATAATCTGCGAAAATCCGTTTGAGAAATATTTTTTTTCTTTGATCCAAGCTCTTTGTCAACATTATGCTCAATAGGAAGCCCATGGCAATCCCAGCCAGGCACATAAACAGCATCAAACCCGGACATCTGGCGTGAACGCACAATAATATCCTTCAGAATTTTATTAAGAGCAGTACCAATATGGATATTGCCATTTGCATAAGGAGGACCATCATGCAAAATAAACGTTTCCCGCCCTTTGGAAGCATTTCTTATCTTATCGTATAAACGGTACTCTTCCCATAATTTCAACTGTTCAGGCTCGCGTCGGGCCAGATTGGCCTTCATGGGAAACTTTGTAGCCGGAAGGTTGAGCGTCTTCTTATAATCCATGCATCCTCCGAAATTAATTCTATTTTAAATTAGCGCACTTTTGGTGCGGACTGTTGGCTCTGGAATAAAAATTGCATATATAAATTTGGAAAGTTGGAACTGGCAAATAAGGATGTACCCCAACAAAAAGAGAGGCACTTAATGCACAATATTCATTTAAACATACCGTTTGTGGTTTTGTCCACAAAATTGAACAAGGAGGGAACAACGGAAAAACGTTTCTTGACACCTTTTGGTACCATTGACGTAACCTTCCGGAAGATTTCCAGTGCAGAAAGGCAAGTAGAACACCTTGAGATTGAAGTACAAAGTGACATTGACTACTGGGCTTCATATGATTCCATGCTCACAGAATTCAAGACCACTTTGATGCATTTTATTTGGGGAATCGTTCAAGACTATTTTGGACCCAAAGGCCAATGCGACTTTAATGAACAATTTGTGCACTTCAAAGGGATTAAAGTAACTCTTATGGCACCGTATGGAGATGACGGTATCAAGCAAAAAAATCATGTGTTTTTTCTCCAGTGAGGGTGCGTAATACCAAACTTTTTAACCTTATAATTAAGTGCCCGGGGGCTAATACCCAGCAATGCGGCTGCTTTCTTTTGCACCCAAAGGCTCTCCTCTAATGCGCCCAAAATGACATCTCTTTCCTGGCCTGCGAGCGAGTGAGCATAAGCATGAGTAGTGGCTTCCTCTTTGGACTCCCTCTTTATCGGTTCCGGAAGAATGATATTGTCTGTCCGGATCCGCTGGGACTCTTCGAGAATAACGGCTCTCTCAATGGTGTTGGCGAGCTGTCGGATATTACCTGGCCAGCTATAGGATTGAAGGACTTCCAGCGCTTCGGGGGAAAAATCCTCAATTTTTTTCTTCAAATTACGACAGGCTTTGTCCAGAAAGTGATAGGCCAAAGGTTTGATGCATTCTTTTCGTTCTCTCAGAGACGGTAAATGTATCCTCAAGATATTAAGACGATAATACAGATCCTCACGAAAAGCACCTTTTGCCACTTCTATTTCCGGACTCTTATTTGTAGCTGCAATGATCCTGACATCTGAATGGATGGTCTTGTTTCCACCAACACGTTCAAATGTTTTTTCCTCCAGCACCCCTAACATTCTGGCTTGCAGACCCAGACTCATTTCACCAATCTCATCAAGAAGTACGCTTCCCCCTTTTCCTTGCTCCAATCTTCCTATACGTGTCTTGTTCGCACCTGTAAAAGCCCCTCTTTCATGGCCAAACAGTTCGCTTTCCAAAAGGGATTCCGGAATATTGGCGCAATTAATTTTAATAAAAGGGTTGTTTTGTCTATGGCTGTTAAAATGAATAGCCCCGGACAAAAAACTTTTACCTGTTCCGGTTTCTCCGGTAACCAAAATTGTTGAGTCTGTTGCAGAAAATTTTTTGAGGGTGACAATGGTTTGCTTCATACAAAAACTATGAGCGATAATTCTGTCAAATTCGTAAACCACGTCTTGCTCACGTCTTAAGTAGTCAATTTCATTTTTCAGATGTCTGTTTTCCAGTGCCCTTTGAATGGATAACTGGATTTTTTCTTTTAAAAAAGGCTTTGTAATAAAATCAAAACAGCCCTCTTTAACTGCCTTGACGATCAAGCTGGGTTCATCAATTTCACTTGTGGCTACAACAGGTGTATGGGGACTCAACAATTTAACACGTTTCAACATGCCAAAGCTGTCCAATTTCTCTAACTGGAGACTCAATAGAATGATTGCATATTCTTTTTGCTTTAAAACCGTTCCGATATCTTGTTTATCGAACCAACAATCAAGATCGTGAGAAGGCACAAGCGCCTTCTCAACATGATTCAACCACTTTTGGCTCTCTTCTATCACAAGTATATTAGACATGTCACCTTTTTCAACGACACACCATACAGCCCGCCCTGCACATAGAACAAAACGTGACCATTCCGGTGCCAGAAAGCACCAATTGAATGATGAATTTGGGCAAAGATGGCCTGAAGCTGTGATGCATAGTTGCGGAAGTTATTTCGTCCACGTTTCTTACCACAGGTTTGTGTTTTATACCAGTAAAAAGGTATATCATTGATTTAATTCTATACCATTCCCACCAGTATCTCTCGGAAAATCGGAAGTCAAGGCAACCAACAGTGAACAGCAATTCTAATTATGCCATTTTGTAGGTTGGGTTGAGGTACGAAACCCAACGATTAGGCTAAAAATTTGCTAAATTTGTTGGGTTTCGCGTTGCTCAACCCAACCTACGCTGTGATCAATTTCCATAATTAGAATTGCTGACCGTGAACCCGATCAATTACGTCTGTATTACACTTTTGTAATATGAGTTTCTATTTTGGGCAATTATCCAGCAACTGAATCACCATTTGGTGAGCTGTCACATAATTCCCGCTAAAGCGGAAATCCGGCAGCTATTAACCGGACTTATTGACGAGTTGCCATCACAATTTATAACCAACTGGAATTTCTGTACAATCCTTCTTTTTTTTGTTATGGCTCTCTTTTTCCATCTATGATGTGGCACATATTTTGCTTATCTTTTAAAACAAGAACGTAAATACGTTCAGGTTCTTTGAATTTTAAAAAATGTTCGTAAACGGCAAACCGTTTGAAAGAGCGGGACGCAAAGCCACTGGCCTAAGTCCAAACTTGTAAGGATATGGCAGCAGGGCTGCCGAGCAAATGCAGCATCTTGTCGAAGTTGCGTTTTGCGCGGTCAAAACGCTGGAGGTGCTGCCATGAAAAAATCTTATGAAACAAAATGCTTAGAAACCCGTTCTTCCATTTTTTCTTTTACCAAGTTGATCAAGTTTTGGATATTATCTTATTTAACGTGTTTAACATTGATATTTTGTTATAGCAACATCTGTGAGGCTGCCTATACCAAACTAATTTGGAACGAAAGCACTGAGGCCAAGGTGACCG
>DAOURZ010000142.1 GCA_030627475.1 Deltaproteobacteria bacterium
CGGCACTATGGTATCCGCCAAAATTTTTACAGAATTCTCATCCTTTTTTACCCGTCCCTGTATAATTACAGCGCTATCCTCAAACAAAAGTTCCTGAACCTCTGCATAAACTGAAGAAAATATTACAATCTCAATGGTTCCATGCTGATCTTCCAGGGTAATAAAGGCCATTGGGTCGCCTTTTTTTGTTTTTATGGTCTTGATCTTAATAACAATACCACAGATTCTGATAATTTCACCATCGTTTTTTTCCTTTAAAGAAATTGTATTTGCATTGGTAAATTTATCCTGCAGGTCCTCGAATTTTGTCAAAGGATGACCGGTTATGTAAAAGCCGATAGCTTCCTTTTCAAAAGCAAGAAGCTGTTTTTCATCCCATTCATCAATAACCGGCATTTTGGGAAGATTTATATCTTGCCGGTCTGCTCCCATATCAAATAATCTCATTTGGGGATCTGCTTTCTCTTTTTGAACCCTTTGGCCATAATCAATGGCATCTTCCAGAGATGCTATCATCTGTGAACGTTTAACTTTAGTAGAATCAAAAGCGCCACACTTAATAAGGCCTTCAATAACTCTTTTATTCACTTTTTTAAGATTCACACGTTCACAAAAATCAAACAAAGAAGAAAATCTTCCATTTTTTCTATCAGCTATTATAGATTCAATAGCTCCTTCCCCAACATTCTTAACGGCTACCAGCCCAAACCTGATTTTCGAACCTATTACCGTAAATTCCTTGTCGCTTTCATCTATATCAGGAGGAAGTACTTGTATACCGTGATGTCGACATTCGGCTATATATTTTACAACCCCGTCAATTGAGTGAATCTCGCTGGTAAGCCACGAAGCCATAAATTCAACCAGAAAATGTGCTTTAAGAAAAGCCGTCTGATATGCAATAAGGGCATAAGCTGCACTGTGCGACTTGTTAAATCCGTAACCTCCAAATTTTGCAATAAGCTCAAACAGCTTTTTGGCTTTTTGGGATTGAATGCCTTTTTCCGTGGCCCCTCTTATAAAACGCAAACTTTGCGAAGCCATAATTTCAGGCTTTTTCTTCCCCATGGCTTTTCTTAAATCATCAGCTTCAGACATGGAATAACCGGCAATTGATGCCGCAATTCTCATAACCTGTTCCTGATACACAATAACTCCGTAAGTTTCTTTTAATATGGGCTCAAGCTCAGGCAAAAGATACACTACATCTTTTTTTCCATGTTTTCTGTCCACATAATCATCAATCATCCCACTTTCCATAGGACCCGGACGATAAAGAGCGACAAGAGCTATAATATCATCAAAGCATTCCGGCTTTAACCTTACAAGCAGATCCTTCATGCCGGAACTTTCCAGTTGAAACACTCCTGTGGTATCGCCCGAAACAAGAAGCCTGTAAGTATCAGAATCGTTTAGGTTTATATTTAAAAGATCAGGAGGGGTGCCGCCCTGTTTGGCGACAAGAGATAAAGTATTTGCAATAACGGTAAGGTTACGAAGCCCAAGAAAATCGAATTTTACAAGCCCTATTTTTTCGACACATTTCATATCAAACTGTGTCAGAACTTCTCCTTTTTTACCCTTATATAGCGGCAAATACTCCACAAAAGGCTTGTCCGCAACAACAACACCGGCAGCATGAGTTGATGCATGCCTGGTAAGTCCTTCCAGAACACGACAAATCTTCAGCAAATCGTCGATTTCCGGTTTTTTTTCTGCAATTGCCCTGATTTTGGGTTCCTGTTTCAGAGCATCATTCAGACTGATATTCACAACATCAGGTACCATTTTGGCTATTGCATCTACTTCACGCAGAGGTATATCCAAAGCACGTCCCACATCACGTATCACTGCTCTGGGCTTTAGTTTCCCGAACGTAATAATTTGAGCTACGTAGTTACCTCCACCATATTTTCCAACCACATACTTAAATATTTCTTCCCTGCCGTTTATACAAAAATCAACATCAATATCAGGCATGCTTTTACGACCGGGATTAAGAAAACGCTCAAAGATCAAACCATGTTCGATTGGATCCAAAGCAGTAATTCCAAGAGAATAGGCGACAAGGCTGCCGGCTGCTGAACCTCTGCCTGGCCCTACAGGAATATTGTGTTTTTTGGCATAGTTGATAAAATCAGCAACAATCAAAAAATATCCGGGAAAACCCATGGAATTTATGGTTGTAATTTCGTTATCTATACGTTCTTTATACTGATTTTCGTCAATATCAGGATTTTTTTCCTTAACATGCTTTATTTTTTGATTATATCCTTCCCGTGTTTTTTGCTCAAAAAACTCCTCGGCAGTCTGTCCTGATGGAGTTTCAAATTTTGGGAAGTGATAAGATTTAAAATCAAAATCAACATTACATCTTTTTGCTATACTGACTGTATTTTCTATAGATCCCGGATAGCTTTTGAAATAATTGTGCATCTCTTCTCTTGATTTGAAATAGAGCTGATCGGTTCCAAATTTGAAGTGATTCGGGTCATACATGCTTTTTCCAGTCTGTATACACAAAAGTACCTCATGAGCACGGGCATCTCCCTTGTCAAGATAGTGGCAGTCATTGGTAGCAATTAGAGGAATTGAAAGCCTTTTACTCATGTCAAGAAGGGCATTGTTTACTTTTTCCTGCACAGGTATTCCGTTATTTTGTATCTCAAGGAAAAAGTTATCCTCACCAAAGATGTCACGATAAGTACGCGCAGCCTCATCAGCCCCATCCGGATTGTCCTCACTGATAAGCTTTGGAATTTCACCGTGCAGACAAGCCGAAAGAGCAATAAGCCCTTTACTGTGCTCTCTTAATACATTCTTGTCAATTCGCGGTTTATGGTAAAAACCTTTGAATTGAGCGATTGTAGCGAGTTTACATAAATTGCGGTATCCTTCGGAAGTTTCAGCAAGAACGACGAGGTGGGAAAGTCCTTGATGATCTAACGCTGTTTTATCAGTAAGTTTGCGTGGTGCAACATAATATTCGCATCCTATTATTGGTTTGATCCCTGCCTTACCTGCCTTCAAGAAAAATTCAAGAACTCCGAACATAGTGCCATGATCGGTAATGGCCACGGAATCCATTCCAAAATCAATTGCACGCTTTAAAAGGGCATCAATCCTTATTGCACCATCCAAAAGGCTGTATTGTGTATGAACATGAAGATGAACGAAAGGGGGAACGGTATGAGTCATTGAGTTTTGATTTCATCCTTAGTCAAAAGTATAATTAGGTGCTTCTTTGGTAATTATCACATCGTGGACATGGCTCTCGCGCAAACCAGCGGCAGTAATTTTGATAAACCTGGCTTTTTCTCTTAATTCTTCAATAGTCTGGCAACCCACATATCCCATGCCTGACCTCAATCCTCCAATGAGCTGAAAAATATTCGCAGAAAGAGAACCCTTGTATGGCACGCGCCCGACTATGCCTTCAGGAACCAGCTTGTCATCCTCAATTGTTTCACTCTGGTAGTATCTGTCTTTACTTCCCTTTTTCATTGCTTCGATAGATCCCATGCCTCTGTATGACTTATAGCGGCGGCCCTGAAACAATATTGACTCACCGGGACTTTCTTCTGTTCCTGCAAAAAGTCCTCCGATCATTACCACATGAGCACCAGCACCAACAGCTTTTGTAATATCACCTGAAAATTTTATACCGCCATCAGCAATCAATGGCACACCGGACTTATTTGATATGGATCTGCAATTCATTATAGCTGTAACCTGAGGAATGCCTACACCAGCAACTATACGAGTTGTGCATATAGAGCCTGGTCCTATTCCGATTTTTATCCCGTCAACCCCGGCAGCAACAAGGCTGTCAGCACCTTTCGAAGTACCGACATTGCCGGCAATCAGCTCAATATTATCAAAATTACTTTTTAATTTTTTTACAGCATCTATAACGTTTTTTGAATGACCGTGAGCCGTATCTATTAATATAACATCGGAACCTGCTTTTAAAAGTGCTTCTGCACGCTCTTCCATGTCAGGGCCAACACCAATGGCAGCTCCAACTCTTAGCCTGCCCATGCTATCCTTGCAGGCATTAGGATATTTTTTTATCTTTTCGATATCCTTTATGGTTATCATGCCTGTAAGTCGCCCGTTTTTATCAACCACAAGAAGTTTTTCAATCCTGTGTTCATGAAGCCGTTTTTTGGAATCTTCCAGGCTGATTCCCTCTGATACCGTAACAAGATTTTCACTGGTCATTACTTCTGAAACTTTTTTCTCCAGATTGGTCTCGAATCTCAGATCCCTGTTTGTTACAATACCGACCAGCTGATTTCCTCGTGTAACAGGAAGTCCGGAAATGCGGTACGCCTCCATAACTTTAAGCGCTTCATGGATCAATTGATCCGGATTAACAGTAACCGGATCAATAATCATACCACTTTCCGATTTTTTTACTTTATCTACCTCCAGAACCTGACTTTCTATACTCATGTTTCGATGTATAAAACCTAATCCCCCCTCACGCGCCATACTTATGGATGTCATGGCCTCAGTCACAGTATCCATGGCAGCACTGACGATAGGGATGTTTAAAGTAAGGTTTTTCGTTAAACGTGTACTGATATTTACGTCTTTTGGCAACACATCAGAATAGCCCGGAAGCAGTAAAACATCATCAAAAGAATATGTCTCTTCGGGTGGCATCTTGATCATAAATTTCTCCAAAAATTATCAATTTAATATTATAAAAATAATTACATTCAGACAATAAGGAACGGGGTTTAAATAACTTTCCCAACTATGCATAGCAGCTTCTGCCCATCTTTTGCTCAATCTAAAATCACAAAAATTTTGAAATAGCTCGCTATCCCCTCAATTTTTGTGCCTATTTTAA
>DAOURZ010000401.1 GCA_030627475.1 Deltaproteobacteria bacterium
ATTCGCTGTCTTTTTTGCAGGAAATTTGTTTGCAATTCGCTTATAATTTTTTTTAATAATATTTCTTCTTTTTTTTCGGTAACTGCGAAGTAAAGGCCGTAGGTGTATCGTTTGCTTTCAGAATTTTTTTTCAGCCTTTTTACCAATACCTTTTTTATATATATTACCGTGGTTTTCTTCCCGGATGGAAATACCAGTTTAACATTTTTAAGTTTTTCACCGGATGTAAGAATTGTATTTTTGGGGACGCTGTTGACAAGAGCGCCTTTCAAACTGATGTTTATAACATTCATTTCAATATCGGTGGATTCTTTTTTAAAATGAAGTTTTGTTTCAACCAGAACTTCTATTCTGAAATGCGCCCTTCTTTGTATTCTTTCAATGAATTCCGGGAATTTTATACATATTTCGTTACCGATAATCTCTCCGCCTGATGTTCTGAAGAGATACTTAAGCTTGTCGTTTCCAATGAATTCAAAGCGTATTTTCCAGACCTCAATGTTAGAAACAGCTTCTTTGAAACCTTTAGTATAATCTATAAAAAAGACGAACGAGTTTTTTATATACTGTATATTGGTAACGATAGTTAATCGTCTATAATTCTTACCTAAAAGGTATATTTGTATGAGTGTTTTATTTTTTCGCAACTGTTCAAAAATATCAAGTCGATTTTTCCCTTGAATCATTTGGTTCCCAATGGTTGATATCTGAATAAATTTGCATTCTGATTTTGCAAGGTAACAGGGTTTACTTTTTTTTCTCAATAAAGTACAAACAAAAAATTACTATATATTCTATTTTAACTCCATGAAAAATACAAGAAGTGATTTCGTCCACGTTCCTAAACCACAGAATATCGAATGTCGAAGTGACTTCTTTGTAATTAAGGAACGTGGACGAAATAATTTCGTCCACGTTCCTAAGCGATTCGATATTCAATGTTTCCGGTTTATCCGGGTAAGGTAATAAATTAAAAAATGGAATTTGAACCTGTAATAGGGCTGGAAGTGCATGCCCAGCTAAAAACAGATACAAAAATTTTCTGCAACTGTTCAACATCATTCGGAGCACCTCCCAATACTCATACCTGCCCTGTTTGTCTGGGCATGCCTGGGATGCTTCCGGTACTTAATAAAAAGGTTGTTGAATGCACAATTAAAATGGCACTGGCAACAAACTGTAAAATTGAGCATGAAAGCAGATTTGCCCGCAAAAACTATTTTTATCCCGACCTCCCAAAGGGCTATCAGATTTCCCAGTATGAACTCCCCATTGCCCGGTTTGGATATATAAATATTGAAATGGGCAACTATAGTAAAAGAGTAGGTATTACACGGATACATATGGAAGAGGATGCCGGCAAATTGAGTCATGATCCCGGCAGACCGATTAGTTTTGTTGATTTTAACAGAACAGGCATACCCCTTATGGAAATCGTAAGTGAGCCGGATATCAGGTCGCCTGAAGAAGCAGGGAATTATCTGAGACAGCTAAGGACGATTGTACGTTACCTTGGTATATGTGACGGCAACATGGAAGAAGGGAGTTTCAGGTGTGATGCAAATGTATCAATCAGGGCAATCGGTGCTGAACAATTCGGAACCCGTGCAGAGCTTAAAAATTTGAATTCATTTAAGCATGTTGAAAAAGCGCTGCATTACGAGATTAACAGGCAAAAGGAAATTCTTTTTGACGGTGGCAAGGTAGTACAGGAAACAAGACTATGGGATCCTGTTAAAAGCAGGTCAATATCAATGCGCAGCAAAGAGGAGGCTCATGACTACCGGTATTTCCCTGATCCCGACCTTTTACCTCTAATTATAAATGAAGACTGGATAGATGCTGTCAGGGAAACCCTGCCTGAACTTCCGAATGAAAAGAAGAAACGCTTTA
>DAOURZ010000029.1 GCA_030627475.1 Deltaproteobacteria bacterium
AGGAATACATTGGGTATTTTGAGGATTAAAATTTGCGCCTGACGCAGAAATTGGAAAAATTAGCAGTTTTCGTTCAGGCACTAAATATGAACCTCTGCTTTCTCAAGGATTACCAGGCTTTCCTTGACCACTGTTTTAATACAAGAAAGAAATTCTTTTATTTTTTCAGGTGTGTCTACTATTTCCACGACAATTGGCAAATCAAGAGATAGTCGTAGTATTTTGGAAGTATGAATACGGCTGTTGGCACCGAATCCCATTAAACCACGAAGGACAGTAGCACCTGCTAAACCATGTTTTTTTGCTTTAATTACGAGCCATTCATATAATGGTTTTCCTTCGTATTTATCTCTTTCTCCAATAAATATTCGGAGAAGTTGGACTTCAGGTGGAAGTTTCATTTATTTTATCTCCATATTGTAATTATCGTGAATCGACCGAGCAACACAGCCGATAGCCCTAAAATTATATGAGTTCCTATGTTTATCAAAACCAGAAAAAACCTTTGGTCTTGCAATAGATTTAAGGTCTCATAGCTAAATGTAGAATATGTAGTAAAAGAACCTAAAAATCCAACCATAAGCAATAAACGCATTTCTGCTGTCATGCCCGCCTGAGATTCAAGAAGATGAGAAATTATACCAATTATAAAACAGCCTGTAATATTAACTGCAAGGGTTCCATGCGGGAAAGCAACACTTTGTATCAAATTCTGGATATAACCACTAATTAAATATCTTAGAGCTGCGCCAATAAAACCACCGACACCGACCAAAATTATTTTGTGCATATTTCAACTCCTCAAATATTGACTAAATCCCGTTGAGGCGTTAGGAACAGCTTCAGGCCGCCTTTGTCTAATCTCAAATCCAGCCTCAAATCCTAAACATATTGAAATAGCTCTCTATCCCATCAACTTTTGTGATCTGAGATCAAATAGATTCGACCCCCAATAAGAGTTTTGTATCAAACAAGAAAAGTTATCTTTTTTTTGCCGGTATTCGTCCACGTTCCTAAAAGAGTAAACCGGGAAATAAAGGATGCCGAAAAGCAGATTCGTAATTCACCTTATAATTTTACAGATATATAATACCCCTGAGCTCCTCGTTGCAAAAGTATAACCACAGATGTTTTGTGGCGATATTTTACAATGGCCTTTTCAAAATCTTTCAAATTTTTAACATTAATTTCATTTATTTGTAGAATGATATCTCCAGGCCTTGCTCCTGTTTGATATAAATAGGATTGACGGTGAATTTCCGTAATAATAACACCTTGCTTTGCTCTTATTTTATAGGCAGAGCGCTTTCCTGAAGATATATTTTCGGTTCTTATACCCATAAGTTTATATGCCAGGTCTCCAGATAAATCTAATGGAAACAAGGCAGCAACTACCGAAACGTTTAATGCTTTGCCGTATCGCCATAAATTAATTTTTATTGTATCTCCGGCAGAAAAGTCTTTTAAAACTGTTTTGTAATCATTGTTTGAGATAATTTTTCTGGTTCCAATTGAAACAATTATATCACCTTCGTATATGCCCGCTTTGTATGAAGGACTATTCTTTACAACCTCTTTAATTATAACTCCCTTGTTTCCAGGAACTTTTAGATATTGCGCAAGTTTTTTATCAAGATTCTGAATTGTAAGGCCTATCCATGGTTGTATTACTTCACCATATTGTATAAGATCAGATATAATTCTTCTTGCTTTATTTATAGGTATGGCGAACCCTATTCCCTGGGCCTTGGCATAGATAGCTGTATTTATTCCTATCAGCTCGCCGTTTATGTTGAGAAGCGGTCCTCCGCTGTTACCCGGATTGATTGAGGCATCAATCTGAATAAAGTCATGAAAAATTCTGTCTTCTGTCCTGACACTGCGGTTTTTGGCGCTTATAACTCCGGTTGTGACAGTGTTGGAAAAGCCAAACGGATTGCCTATGGCAATAACTGTTTCGCCTATCATAATATCTTCGGAATTACCCATTTCAATTGCAGGAAGAGGGTCATTTGAGGTAATTCGTAATACAGCAAGGTCAGAGTCAGGATCAGCACCCACAATTGTGGCTGTGAATTCTCGTTCGTCTTTTAAAGTTACAGTAATTGTTCCTGTTTTTGTAATTACGTGAGAATTGGTTAGAATAAAACCTCTTTTTCCATCAATAATTACACCTGAACCAAGGCTGGCTTTTTTTTGTCTCCTTTCAGGTTCCGGGTCAAAAAAGTCCTTGAAAAAAGAATCAAAAAAAGGATCTATACCAAACCCTGAAAAAGGATTAATTTGTTTGCGGATTTCTGATTCGGAGCTTACATTAACCACAGCAGGACTTGCCCCGCGAACAGCTATTACAACCGCACTTTCACGTTTATTTTCAAAACAAAGGCAATTGAGAGGTGTAAAAAATACCACACTGACGATAATAAGAAATAAAATTGTTGATTTAGTAAGTTTTTTGTTGCTTTGAGCTGTTTGCTTTGTCATTTTTAGTTTTTTATAACCTGTAAATTGTTAATTTTGAACTCTAAATATATCATGAACATTAAATCTATTCAAGACATTCTGCCGCTAATTGAGAGACCGAGTCGATACCTCGGCACGGAAATAAATAGTATAAAAAAAGATGAAGACGGAATTAAACTCAGTATGGCCCTTGTTTTTCCGGATCTATACGAAATAGGTACATCTCATTTGGGGCTGAATATACTTTATTATATATTAAATAATCATGCGGAAATAGCCGCAGAAAGGGTCTTTGTTCCCGGCCTGGATATGGAAGCTCATCTCAGGTCGTCCAATACTCCATTGATGTCTCTGGAATCTAAAAAACCTCTTAACGAGTTTGATATTATCGGATTCAGCCTCCTTTATGAGCTAAATTATACCAATATTCTTAATGTTCTAAATCTTGCTAAAATCCCGTTTTTTTCTTCACAAAGAGATAGTTCACATCCTTTAATAATTGCAGGTGGTCCTTGTACTTGCAACCCGGAACCCGTTGCCGACTTTTTTGATGCTATTGTTATAGGAGACGGTGAAAACGTAATAATGGAGATGTCCCGATCCTGGCTTAAATGGAAAGAGAATTGCTGTGGAGAAAAAGAAACCCTTTATAAAATGTGGTCGGAAATACAGGGCGTTTATATACCTGCTTTTTTTGAGCCGAAATTTGACAGATCGGGCTTCCAGAGTCTTTTGCCCAGGTTTTCGAAATACCGGAAAATCAAAAGAGCCATAGTAAATGATCTTGATAAATCCCCTTTTCCTGATGTCCCGATTCTGCCCTATGGCAAGCCTGTACACGATCGCCTCCGCATTGAAGTATCCAGAGGATGTACAAGGGGTTGCAGGTTTTGTCAGGCAGGGATGATATATCGTCCGGTGCGGGAACGATCTGTGGATACAATTCTATCTCTATCAAACAAGTCAATCACAGCGACCGGTTATGAGGATATCTCTTTATTATCATTAAGCATTGGAGATTATATCTGTATAAACCCTCTGATGGAACAGCTTATGACCTGGTGTGAGCCACGAAATATTTCCGTTTCATTTCCTTCTTTACGGGCAGGAACATTGACGCCTGAACTTATGCAACATATTAAGCGAGTCAGAAAAACAGGTTTTACTATAGCTCCCGAGGCCGGTAGCCAAAGGCTTCGCGATGTTATTAATAAGAATATTAGTGAAAAAGATATCATTGATACAGTGAAAAATGCGTATGGTTTTGGTTGGCAGGTTATAAAACTTTATTTTATGGTTGGTCTTCCTACGGAGACAAGTGAAGATCTTAAAGCAATTGTGAGTCTTGTAAAAGAACTTAGGAAAATTAATGCCGGAAAGGGGCGGCGCAAAAATAAAATAAATGTTAGTGTTGGAACTTTTATTCCAAAACCTCACACCCCATTTCAATGGGCACCACAGATTCCATTATCTGAATCAAAGGACAGGATTGGCTGGCTGCAGAAGAATCTTAAAATGTCCGGGATTAATTTTAAATGGCAAAATCCGGGAATTAGTTTGCTTGAAGGACTTTGGGCGCGTGGCGATAGACAGCTTTCGCATTTACTAATTGCGGCACACAAGAAAGGATGTAAGTTAGATGGTTGGAGCGACCACTTTAAATATAAGTTGTGGCAGGAGGCCATTTATGATGAAGGTGTGGATCCGGATTTTTATACAGGCAGGTCAAGAAATACTGACGAGCCGCTTCCATGGGACCATATTGATATCGGTGTTGAAAAAGATTATTTAATAAAAGAATGGGAAAAAGCAACAACGGGCGAATCTACCCCTGACTGTCGCAGGGGTAATTGTAACACTTGCGGAGTATGCGATTTTAATATTATAGAACCAAAAGTATTTGAAAGGCCTGCGGAGGAATCCGCATTTGAGATTGGTGGTGATTTGTTAAATCCGGATAATATCAAACCAATTATAAAAGATACGTTATTCAAAACACTCAAATTTTCTTTTTCAAAAACAGATCAGGCAAAATATTTTGGACACCTTGAACTTGTTAATATTATTTTGCGGGCTTTAAGGCGTACGGGCATACCAATCAAGTTTTCAGAAGGATTTCATCCCAAACCAAAAATTTCTTTTGAAGATACGTTACCTCTAGGCATGGAAAGCTTAAAAGAGTATTTTTATCTCGTTGTTCCTGAGAATTTTAAATTGCAGTCAATAATAGAAAGTTTAAACAAGCAGCTTCCTGAAGGTATTACAATTAACGATTGTCATGTTACTTCCGCCAAACCCGTCCAGAATAAACCATATAATTATATGGTTACAATAAAAGAAGAATTTTTTGATAACAAAAAGGTGGATTTTTTTTTACAAAGCCCGGAGTTCGTAATCTCTCGTATTAACCGAAAAGGGAGGTTGAAAAAGATAAATTTAAAGGACCTGGTTTTAGAAATTGAGTTGCTTAATCCATACAAATTAAAGATGACACTTAGGGCTGAATCAGGGCAAACCGTTAGGCCCTTAGGCGTAATTAAAGAAATTTTCGGACTAAGTGATGAAAAAGCAAGGAAAGCCAGGTTTATAAAAACGCTGTAAGGACACGTGGACGAAAAACTTCCGCAACTATGCATCATAGCTTCAGGCCGCCTTTGTTTCATGTGGAACACTTTGATATTTTTGAAGTTTTCAAAGGATAACAGTTAAAATTTGATTAATTTTGTATCTTGACAATATAAAAACATTGTGTTTTTGTTTAAAACTTTATGTATTTAACTCAAAAAATCCAGGTTTTCTAAAAAAGTCTTTAACGTCTCACTTTTAAAAGGGAATTTTAGGACTCATGAGATAAAACCATTAAAAAAGATTTTGAAATTATACCTTATAAAAGCCTTAAAGGATTGAATTATGAAAAGAACTTATCAACCAAGCAGAATTAAACGAGCCAGAACTCATGGATTCTTGAAAAGAATGTCAACAAAACAGGGAAGACGCATTATTAACAAACGGAGAGCGAAAGGGAGAAAGCAATTAACTGTTTAAAAACAAGTCGTTAAGGTTCCATAAAATACTCCCTTGCCCGGGAATAAAGTGGGATTAAATTTAATTGATTTGAGTGTAACCAATTAAGCAGTTGAGCTTTTGACTCTGGCATTAAATTTGTGCAAACATTTACTTTCTATTTTGGTTACACGGTATTGATTTCGGCTACAGAGGATAAAGATTTTTTGCGCTTTTTTCCATTTACAAGAGCTGACAGAATTTTAAAACATTCCGATTTTCTTAGAATATCAAGAGATGGAATCAAACGTCAGAACAGATATTTTGTTATTCTATTCTGTCGGACCAGGATTAAGGGAACACGATTGGGTGTTACTGTATCCAAAAAAGTTGGGAACGCTGTAGAACGTAACAGAATCAAGCGCATTCTTCGTGAATATTTTCGATTAAACAGGCATAACATAACGGATTTTTGGGATATTAATATAATTGCAAAGAAAGAGGCTGCAGGACTGACTTCAAACCAGGCGTCATTATCTCTTCAAAAAATTTTTGATAAAATACCAGTTAGTCATGATTAAAAGTTGTTTTTTAATATTTATCAGGCTGTATCAATGCACACTGTCTCCTGTTTTAGGCCCTTCTTGCCGTTTTTATCCTACTTGCTCTAATTATGCATATGAGGCTATTTTGCGTTATGGTCCGCTTAAAGGAGTAATTTTTGCCTTAAAGAGAATTGTTAGATGTCATCCTTTTAACGAGGGAGGAATTGATCCCGTTCCTTAACAAGCAAACTATAAGCCTATCTATAGATAAACGCTACTTATACTTTCACAGCCTGGCCCCCCTTCGGTCTTGCCTCATAAAAAGTATGCCTCTGTAAATTTATTCAGTTCTTTATCCCTTAAAGCTTTTGATAAATGTAGCCGTTTACAGATTCAGATTAACGTACACAAGCAGGCGTATAGTTTTGGGCCAGATGTGAACGGATAACTGTGACAAATAAAGATGTATTTCAGGATGTTAACTTTTTCTTTTTCTTTTTCTTTCGAAAAAGATTGTAATATTTAGATTATAGGAGATGAGCATGGAACAGGCTCGAATATTTGCAGCTATAGCTCTTTCATTTGCAGTATTTCTATTATGGGAATTTTTCTTTGTAGATAAACAAGTCCTTGAACAACCGGAGCAAAGCCTGGAGATACAAACTAACTCTACAGAAGAACCATATATAAAAGAAATAAATACGGAATCCCTCCAGAGTACCCCATTAATTAAAGAAGATGCTCTTACAACAAATAAAGCTCCACGGGTTATCAGGATTAATACACCTTTATATTCTGCGGTTATTTCAGAAAGAGGAGCTGTATTTAAAAGCTTTGTCTTAAACAACTACAAAGAAAGCACGATGCCTGATTCCCCTTTGCTCGAAATGATATCACCGGAGCTCAATAATGGAACTATAAAAATTGGCTTGGCTGGAAACAGCATTCCAGCTTTGAATGATGCGTTTTTTACGACGGATATTAAACATGACACCATTGATATAAACGATAACTCAAGAGAATTATCGTTTTTTTGGAAATCTTCCAATGGAATAATAATAGAAAAGAAGTTTCTTTTTTCACCTGAAACTTACATTATTGGATGTAATGTTATAATTAAAAATGGCTCAAACCAAACCATCAGGGATAGTTTGATTCTGTCTTTATTTAAGATTTATTCCGGAGATGGAAGCATGTATGGTTTCGAAGGTCCGGGCGCTTTCATAAACAATAGTCTTGAGCAAGTAAAGATAAAGGATATTAAAGATAAAAATATATATAATGGTGAATTGAAATGGACATTCGTACAGAATCGATATTTTATGTCCTGCATTATACCTGAAAGGCCTGCAGATGCGAGCATGCGCCTGTTTCTTGGGCAAGACAATATTGTTCTGGAAAATCAGTTTGTGCAGCCGGAGAGCGTTATATCTCCGGGCACACAGCGTGTTTTTGGGTTTCATTTGTTTATGGGGCCAAGGAGTACGAAAGTGCTGAGTAAGATTGGTTATGATCTGGATAAAGCTATAAATTTTGGTATGTTTGATTTTCTGGCTAAACCATGCCTCTGGCTTATGAATTTTTTATATGATCATTTCATTTCAAATTTTGGTATAGCTATTATTATTTTAACAACACTTATTAAACTCGTTATGTGGCCTCTTGGAACAAAGAGTTATAAGTCAATGAACGAAATGAAGAAAATCCAGCCTCTGGTAATGGAATTAAGAGAAAAACATAAGAATGACAAGAAAAAAATGAATGAGGCAACCATGGCCTTATATAAAACATATAAGGTAAATCCGATTGGTGGGTGCCTCCCAATGATTTTGCAAATTCCTGTATTCTTTGCCCTGTATCGGATGTTGTATGAAGCAATCGAACTGAGACACGCCCCTTTTTTTGGGTGGATTACTGACTTGTCAGCACCCGATCGCCTTTTCGACTTTGGTTTTGCGATTCCTTTTATGGAACCGCCATATGGTATTCCTGTGTTGACAATTATTATGGGAGCAACGATGTTTTTACAGCAGAAAATTTCACCAGCAATGGGAGATCCCTCACAGGCCAAAATAATGCAATTGATGCCACTTGTTTTTACTGTGATTTTTATAAATTTTTCTTCGGGACTGGTTTTATACTGGCTTGTAAACAACGTCCTTTCTATTTCACAACAATACTATACTACCAATAAATAAACTTGCTTTGGAATGTGGATGAATTGGCTTTCACAAGCAGGCACATGGATTTGGGTCATATTTGTTTGATTCCGGATCACAAGAGTTGATGGAATAGCGAACTATTGTGATATTTCTGTGAGTTGAGACTGAATTTGAAATTTGGCAAAGGCGGTCCGAAGCTGTGATGTATGGTTGGAAAAGTTATTTCGTCCAGGTTCCTTAGGAATGGAGGTAAGTTAATGTCGCCTTGTCTGGAATTTGAAGGCAAAACTGTTGAAAAGGCATCCCAAAAAGCCTGTGAAGAATTGAAAATTCCAAAAGAAAAACTTAAGTACGATATTATTTCTTATGGAGCCACCGGCATTTTTGGTTTGGTTGGTATTAAGAAGGCAAAAATCAGTGTTACATTACCTGATTCAACACCTGAGGATAATGCCGAAAAGAAAGAGCCTGAACATGAACATAATGATGAACCAAAGAAATATGTCACAAAAGTAGTTAAAGATTCAACAGAACAAAAACCGCTTGAGGGTAAAACAAGTGCCTCTATACCGGATGAGTCTGTTGCTTTGGGTAAAAATATTCTTCAGCAAATAATTGATCTAATAACTACCGATGCAGAAATATCGGTTAAAAAAAACACAGGCCGAATTTTATTTTATATAAAAGGCGGCAATGTAGCGATCCTGATTGGCAAGCGTGGACAAACTCTTGAGGCCATGCAATATCTCGTTGAAAAAATTGTTAATAAACACAGCGAACAGAGAATTCGAATTCAGATAGATATCGAAGGTTATTTGGCGAAAAAACAAAACAATCTAAAAGGGCTCGCCATGAGGCTTGCTGAAAAAGCGAAACTTAGCGGGAAGCTTATTACAATAGGACAAATGAATGCTCATGATAGAAGAATAGTTCATCTTGCTTTAAAGGATGACAGCGGCGTCAAAACACAGAGCGTGGGAAATGGTTTTTTAAAGAAACTGTTGATATTTCCCAGGAAGAAATATCCTCAGAAAAAAAATCATAAAAGTTCATCACAGAATGGCACGGTTATTCAATAGAACAATTGCAAACGGGTTTTTAGAAAAAGTATCCCGTTTTAAAAGCCTATTTCAGCAGGGCGATTAAGCGCGACCCAAAAGGCCAGTTGGAAGGGCACGAACTATGTGCGCATGGCCTACCGAAATAGGTTTTAAGTAGGTACCCCAAAATTTTAAGCAGTGCGGTTAGACTTTATCGTGTTTTTTTCAATGGGTTGATGATTAGGAAGAGACATCGTAGAGAGTGGTTTGTAAAGCCCAACGGCATTTAAGTTAAGGCAACCATGCATCATAGCTTCAGGCCGCCTTTGTTTGATTTCAAGTCCCAAACATATTGAAATAGCTCGCTATTCCATTAACTTTTGTAATATGAGATCAAACAAATTCGACCCAAATCTGTGTGCCTGCCTGTGGAAGTTATTTCGTCCATGGTCCTAAATAGTGCCCGAACGAAAACTATAAAATTTTTTCAAGTTCAAGGAAGACGCAAATTTTAACCGCAGGAATACATTGGGTATTTTGAGGATTAAAATTTGCG
>DAOURZ010000207.1 GCA_030627475.1 Deltaproteobacteria bacterium
ATCCTATTTGAGAAAATCAATGAAGCCGATAAAAAAATGGAGACCAGGTAAAGCAAAAAAAGTGATGCTGCCGGAACTCACTAACTAAGTATATTTTTTATAAAAAAATGGCAATTCGTTAACTGAATGAGTGTGTTTCTTAAGTGAATGCCATTGGGTTAGCAGATCCCCCGTGAATCTTCGCTCATCCAGGATATCGGATTCCAGGCCGTTCCCGTCGAAACGAACGTATTGGATATAGGCACCGGGAAAACAATTTTGTGGCGCTTCCGCAAACAACAAGACCCCTGCATTGGTGGCACAGTTGTTTTTAGTTTCCCAGAATCCGAGAGCAGCCATCTGCTGAAAAAGATCACGATCATTTTCTTCGATGATTTCCGGAGCTATTGCGGCGTTCCGATAATCAAGTTGAAACAGAGAAAGAGCCATTTGGTCGGGACCGCAACCGATACAGGGCAGGAGGTCAAAGCTTCTGGCGTTGTGCGCTCGACGTTCAGTGAGTATCCGTTCCTCTTGTTCTGTAGCGACAGCCCGTCGTGGTCCCACCCTGATCCATACACGGCCTCTGTAACGAACAGGAGGCATATCGGAAGGTTTTACTTCAACTACAGCAATATCTCCTTCGGGAAAAGAGCGCTTCTGAACCGTAATAGACGGCAGAGGCACAATCTGGCCGGAGTCGCGATAGCCGGCGAGATTTTGCAAAAGTTGATCAGTAATTTCAATACCGGCAATTTTTCCTGTTTTATCATCTGCGCCAATAAAGAGATAGCCCGGGGTGCCGTATCCGGGTATGTCGTTAGCAAAGGCACAGATGGCCTGGCAGAATTTATCTGTTTTGCCGGTGGAGACAGTTCTCTCCACATTATCGGCCTCTATATCTTTTAGAAAAGCTCTGATTTCATCGTTTGCAAGCATGGGGTTGCCTTCCTCTTACCTTTTATTTTCTGCTTTTCCCTCTAACTTCAAGCATTTTATTATGAAGGCGTTCGGCTCGAATGCAGAAGGTTTCCAGCTTTGCATTTATTACCTGGGGAAAAGGCGATCCGTCACTTTCCATAGCCATAAAAGGCAAGTCTTCTATATCCGTTAGTATCTGCCTGAGTTGTTTATTCTTGGGATCAGTTGCAAGCTTTGCTTCCCGGTTCATAGTGACATTAAGAATGGACTCTGAAAGACGGTTGGGCATGCAGCCAAAAGGACCTATGGCTATTGCACCACAGACATGAGATGCGACTTCGGTAAGAGCGCCACCCACTGTCAGGATTGCTTCACCGCCGAGGTGTGGAGAAATAAAAGGCGAGGCATTGTTGATTATTGATTTCATATCAAGCGGCTCTGCGTGAACAAGCCCTGAACGTGACAGTATTGATTTGATACGCTTTTCATGTTTTGATATAAATTTCTTTTTGATTAAAAATTTCAACTTTTCCAGGTTTGACATTTTATAATCGGAATAATTGTTTTCCAGAATATAGTCGGAATATAAAATCCACTCTGCCACAGGTGTACAGATCACTGCAAAACCAGCTTCCGCAAGGCGTTCAGTCAAATATTGACGCGAAATGTCATCTCTGCGGACAAATATTTCACCTGTAAGCGAAATAATCGGCACTTCTTCCACCGGCCTGTTTAATTGGATTTGGCTGAATCGTTTGGCAGTTATGGATAGTTGCTTTTCAAGCCTGGAGAAGTCTCCGGATTCCAGGCTTGCTAATATCATCTGCCACTCTTCATTGAATATTTTAACAGCTTGTTTTGTGTCTGCTGCATTAGTTAGCAGCATTGATCTGATATCTTCCATTACATCGGATACCAGTATAGCGTTCCATGCCTGAAGCTGAAAATTACTGCCCAGACCGGCATAAGTATTTTCTGATGATAACGAAAGTATAGCTGTATCGGAAAGCTCAAGCCTTTTTACAAGATCTTCCATAAATATGTAGTACTGGCCAAATCGACACGGCCCGGAACCTGTAGGCATAAAGTAAACAAGAATTTCGTCAGGTCGCTTTTCGTTGCGGATATAATTGAGCAGAGTTCCTGTAGTTAAAATTAGCGGCAGGCATTCTTTGCAGGACGTATTTGCACGGCCAAGTTTAAGTATGGATTCATCAGATGGAGAATTGGCTATTGCATTAATACCTCTTCCGCGAAAAACAGCAGCAAATGATTCGGAACCTATCTTGCCAAGAGAAGGTATTAAAAGAGTTACGCACGGATCTGTCAGCAAAACTTTTTTGCCGGAGGATGTTATAACTTTTGCGACATCATCTTCAATCACGAGAGAGGCAGGAACAAAGGAACTTTTTTTCAGAGCGATCATTTTATTTGCTATAAGTTGTCTGAAAGCTGATACTATGTCGAGAAAAGCTTCCACCCTTGTTTCAATGCCTGCATCTGCCGTAAGACTGTCAAGTTCAAGAGTAAGAGAGGGTTTTTGCCCCATGTAATTTCTGAAATATCCGATTATAAACGAGTCAGGACCGCATGAAAAATTGCTGATATAAACGCCAAAAAGCTGGGGATGCTTTTTTACAAATTTGCAGGCTTTGAGTATCACCTGCCCCATTCCCCAGTACATATGACGCTTTGTCTTTTCATTATCAAACGGAAGAAAATCAAACGGTATTACGAGAACACCTCTTGAGGCCAGTTTATTTGGAATACCCATGTGGGCTTCTTTAACGAATCCATTGTATGGTCTTGCAAATATAACCACACATGTTTTTTCCGGTTCGGATTCAAGTTTTTCAAGTGCCTTTTTCCCGATAGCCTTCATTTCCTCCATGCATTCAATCTGTTTTTTAAATGCCTTTTTGAAAGCCTTATCAGCTTCCTTCCGGCTGATTCCCATTTTTCTTGCGGTTTCAATAAGGGGCACTCCGGCATCTTCCAGACCTTCTGTCAGATTTATAAGGGGAGAAAGTACTTTTATTCCTTTTTTTTCAAGTTCTTCGAGTTTCTCACGGAATGCTACCTGAAGATAATATGCTTCACCCTGAACAAAGGGACAAACCTGCGAAATTGAATAACCATTTGGAACATGAACTGCTTTGAAATGAGGCAAAAATATAAAATCAGGAGGATTTTCCATGGTGATCAGGGAGTGAAAAAAACCATGAGACAGTTCAGCGGGAAAGCAGAATGCGGCGTTTCTCTGATCAATTCCCTGCTTTGAAGTTACATTCGGCAATACAGGTTCAAACCCCAGTTCAGCAAAAAAAGTGGAATAAAGAGGATAAAAGGTATTGACCATAAAACTTCTGTTTATCCCGATTTTTCCTCTGCGTTTTTTTCCGGTTTCTTCAGGCAGTTTTGCGCCATACTTTTCAAATATCAATTTCTGTCTGATCTGAACCAGATCCAGCTCTCCTACATCATAGTTTATTTTTTGCCGTAAGTTGTAATATCTGTTACAGGCTCCTCCAAAAGGATATTTTTTGCCTTCAAGCCCGATCATCGCTATTTCGCAATGCCGGTCGCATTTTTCCTTGCCGCCTCTGCAAATGAAAGATTTTCCGTAACTCACTTCTCTTTCTGCAAGCGTTCTGAGATTAAAGTCTTTCTCGACCATTAATCCTGTTTCAATTCTTTTTTTGATCTCAAGGGCAACGCCGAAAGCTCCCATAAGGCCGGGTTCCGGAGGAACGATTATCGGTTTGCCGACAAGTGCGGCCATGGCAAACGGAATCGCTTTGTTGTAGCAGACGCCTCCCTGCATAAAAACCTTTTCACCAACCGGTTTATTACCTTTTACTCTGTTTGAATAATTCATGCATATTGAATAAACCAGCCCTGCAACAATATCTTCGTGCTTTACTCCTTCGTGAA
>DAOURZ010000160.1 GCA_030627475.1 Deltaproteobacteria bacterium
ACATTGTCATTCCGTATAGCCTGAATATTATCCCATGCAGGGCGGTTCATGATCCTGTTTCCAGAATGTTGCAGGAGATCGGAATTAAGCATGGCATAGCAGTTGCAAACAGAGCTTGCTTTTATAATGGCTTGCGGATTTTTTGCCAAAACCCATTCAGGAGTGACCTTTGGATACGGGATAGAAGAATCGGAAGCAATATTATGACCGCCTGCCAAAACGCACATATCATGGGCTCCGGAGCCGGGTCCTGTAGTATGATAACTGGAATAACTTTCAATGTACACATCCGGCCGATTTATCATAAGCATTGATTTTTTTTCTATTAAGTCTATTTTATTCTGGTACCAACCTGTGAATTGTTTGGCCTCCTGCTCTTTTTCCAGAATACGACCAAGAATTTCTATTTCTTTTACCATACTGCGTATCTTGTAAAAGTCGAGGCGTATTACCGTGATGCCAAAGGAATCAAGTTTTTTTTCCAGGTCCTGACCAGGATACTGCGCATAGCCTATTACAACATCGGGATTTAACGCGACGATTAACTCATAATTAGGTCCCCTCCAGCTACCGACTGTCGGCTTGTTTTTTAGCCTGGGCCAGAACAGGGATTCCCTGACAATACCGGTATTGATACCGACCACAAGATCCTCTGCCTTCAGTGCCCTGATTACCTCCAGAGCATCGGAGGTCAGGACTACCAGTTTTTTAACCGGCAGTTTTACCTGGACGGATCGCCCTGTAGCGTCTGTTATGCGGATACTTTTCTCGGCCATTGCTTCACCGGTTACCGCTTCACCCGAAAGAAGCAAACAGAAAAGAAGAATTGCAACACATTTTATAGTAAAATATCTTTTCATTAGATTATGAAATCATGTTCTTTGTTTAGAAAGAGAAAGTAATGCCGGCTTCCATGTATCTTCCCTCTATTGGAAAATATCGGTCGTCTGTTGGACCGGCGGGAGACCCGACTGCATTTCTTTTTCCGCTTGCATTAGTTCTCATTTCTTCTTCTCTGTTTAAAAGGTTGCTACCAAGTACCCAAATTTTGAAAATTCCCCGCGTATAAGACAGCATTGCATCCACAGTAGCATAATCATCAGATTTATATTGATTAAGCATGTCAACGTACCGCTCGCCATAATAGTTAATGTCAGTACTGACCTTGAAATGCTCCAGGAAATAGAAATCCAAACCAAAAGTGCCTGTAAAGTCGGGAAGCTGAACAAGTTTCTTACCATCTATACTATGTCTGTCATAGTCGTCTTCAGCTTGGGTTGCACCCCAGAGGTAGGCTCTAAACATACCTTCATCCCACTTAGCCTGTTGATATGCCCCTGAAACGCGGTACCCGAAAAACGGACAAAGACGTCCTGAAGCTTCAAGTTCAAATCCCAAATGTTCTGAAGTTCCGGCATTAAAATAACCTCTCCAGGTATTGGTTTCATCGTAATATGAATAGCACTTATCTTTTATTTCCATGAAATAGCCGACCATGGCCAAACTGAGCTTTGAACCAAAATAATGTTTGTAGCCAACTTCGTATGTGAGAGATTCCTCAGGTTTTAAATTCTCAGGCCTGTACGGAGCAACATCACCATATTTCATGGCGCATTTGTAATAATAAAGCACAGGATACCAATAAGATTGCGAAGCTGATGCGTAAATGGTGGAATTTGTGGTGGGGTGAAATGCCGGAGTCACATTCCAGCTATAATCAGTGTGATTTTTGGTGATCTGTTTATGTCCCTGGTTTTTGCAGTCGTATTCTACGTCGTCAACACGTCCACTGAAATTGAGTTCCCACTGCCTGGTTATGTTTATTTCATTGTTCAAGAAAAAACCCCAGCGTTCTCTTTCACCATCAAAATTTTCCAATTCAATAGTATCCTTTTGCGAAGTAGAATAAGGTGCAGGAGACCATGGATAGGTTCGTGTCTGATTATATTCAGTTTTTTCGTAATCCATACCAATGGTTGGCGTATATGTAATTTCGGAAAAATAAAAATGGCAGCCTCCGGATGCGCGGGCCATGAATCGATCATGGTTCCGATCTTCCCTAAAGTCATAATATTTGTTGGTTTTATCGTATAGTGGATTCAGTTTTTGTTTCAGATTTTCATAGAGTTGATCCGTATTATCATAGGAAACAAGAGCATTGACAAAAAGAACTTCGCTTTTATGCTCAAAGTCAAGACTCGTGGTGAGATTTTCGTTATCGTATTCCCTGTAGTGAATCAGAGTATCATTGGTAGGTGATGTTGGGAAAATACTTGATCGTCGGTAGTTATCAAGCAGCCATTCTGATTTGAAATCATAGATATAATCATAGTCTGCCTTCTGCCACGCCAGATTAAAACCCAGACGGGTATCATCGTCAAAATTGTAGCCGATAACCGTGCGCGCCGTTTTCCTTTGTTCTTTATCATCCCTATAGCTATCCGTATCAAAAAAAGATCCGTTAAAACCATAATCCAGGTTTTTAATCCGTCCAGTAATGCCAGCCCACGCCTTGCTGGTATTCCATGAACCATAGGTGGTTCCCAACTGGATTTTTGGAGGGCCGTCTTTTCCCCTTTTTGTAATGATGTTGATAACACCGCGAGATGCATCAGGGCCGAAGGCTATGCTTGCTGAGGAACGTACAATTTCGATACGTTCGATATCGGAAATTGATATTGCATCGTATTCAACATAGTTTGAAAGCCCTTCATTCGCAGGAACACCATTCACTAATACCAACGGGCCACCAGCCTGATCAGTTCGGTTTCCCCGAATCTTCAAACGCTGACCAGCATCCTCAACTACCCCAGGAATATTCCGGACAATGTCTATGATGTTTTTTGCACCCATTCCTTCGATTTCTTCAGCGGTAATAATCGTAACACTGGCAGGAGTTTCAACAAGTGTTTTATCAATACGAGGCGCAGTAACGATCACCTGTTGAAGCTTAACAATCTCAGCCCCCCTTTTTACTTCCTCAGCAAGTGTAAAACCCGGTATGGTAAGAATTAATCCAGGCAAACAAATCAACAACAAAATCCTTTTCATTCTCGTTTTCCTTTTTTCATATTTTAAGTATTCCTGCCTTTCTTGATGCGCAAGAAATCAGTGCGCAAGAAATCAGTGCGGATTGAGCCAAAAATTGCTCAATTCAGGTTTAATCATGTCTTCGATTTACAAATGGAGTCACTGCCTGAAGAATATATCCGTCAGGGCAGAAAAGAACCGGGGACTCACAGCCCGGACATTTTTTAATTGCTTCCTTTTTTTGCCGTCCTTCCTCAAAAATAACCGTGATTTCAGTCTTGCAGTTTGGACAATGCCTTGTTTTTTCTTCGCTCATCCTGTTCTCCTTACAGTTTATTTCAATCCACAGATTACGCAGATTACACAGATTTCTTTAAAAATCAGGTCAACTTCATTATGTAATTGCTGGTCGCTTTTATTGATACACCACATTTGAATTGTTGCCGGTAATATCCAAACAACAACTTTCACACATCGGGAAACCGTTGTTTACGTGAATTAGAGATTCTGTTAAAAAATCGTTGCACACCAAACATCTGCGAACGTTTTCAACTGCAAATACTTCCTCGCTATCCATATTCATAAGTCTCTCCACCCTGTCATCTGAAAGTTTTTGATAAGAGGCCGCATCATTAAGTGTGGCACATGCCCCAACAATTTTTTTTTCAAATTTGTTGAAGCAATTCTCGTCGTTAAAACAGATTTTCTTTAAAGAAAGCTTTACCCCGTATCCAGCTACCGCTGATGCAAAAAGATAAATATGTTTATTGTTATCAATTGTTCTGAGCTTCCGGTTGCTAAGGGTGCAGCCCAATGCGAACTGGATAGCATCCAGGGCAGGGCTGTTATCGTTTTCCGCAATAACTATAAGTTCCTTTAAACTGTCTAATTTCGGCAGAAGTCTTATGGCCATGTGACACGCCTTGCAACCGAGGACTAATTCGGGGCAAAGATCACCGTGAAAATCGGCTACCCCTTCCAGACGCATATGGGTAGTAGATTTCCAGAAAGGCAGACCTATTGCTTCTCTCTTTTTTAATACCCGAAATTCAAGGGTCCATCGAACAGGAGACAGGGTATGAAATGAATTGAAATCAGAAAGATGAAGGTAAAGATGGTAAATGTTTCCATCTACAGTCTTTACCAGATACGAAAGATCATCAGGGGACAGATTGCCCTTAAACGTTCCGAGCAATTTGATCACCTTGTTGTATTGACCGTTGTTTGAAAATCCGAGAGGCTGTTGACTTTTGTTATCGTAATCTACGTGTACAGTTTGCTTAATCCATTCTGCCTGTCCATTGCCAATTGCTCGTAATTCATGTTCCATTTCAAGCACTTTTCTTCTCCTTAAAACAAAAAAAGCCACAAAGGTTCTTAATTCCTTTTTCAGGAAATAGACCTTCATGGCTTAATTC
>DAOURZ010000390.1 GCA_030627475.1 Deltaproteobacteria bacterium
GAAAAACAATAACAGGGCGCGTTTTGCCTGGTTCACTCCCCTTATTCGGGTTCAAATTTGCTAAATAAACGCCACCACGCTCAAACATCACTGAGACCAAGCAATTTCACTACAAAAAGAAGCATTACTAATAATTAAAGATTTAATATTTATTAGCCCATATGAAATCCCTCTCTGGGCGGATAACTTTCACGCAGTTATCCTAATTAACCTTTCTGAATCATATGCCCAACAAAATGGCAAGCTAATAGACGCGCTCGAACTACAAGAGCAGGCACTGGATATTACCGAAAGTCTTTACAATCATGCTCTTTTACTATTCGGAGATAAAGAATATCAAGATATGCTCTTTACAGATCAGTACGCAATGGATGGCATATCAGAAAAAGAATTTTTCGAGATGATTCGATTTGATCTAGAGAGACAATCTACCTATTACCTAGAGAACCTTGAAGTTCTTCTGGTTTCATATAAAGCTCTAGGGCGTACAGATGATACTCTTCAAATAGAAACCAAGATAAAAACTATTAACCATGGGGTATTGTGCATAAATAAAGTGGAGCCGTAGCAACGTTGATTAGTGAAATGGATAATCTTGTGGCAGCACTGACTTATTTTATTAATCATCGGCATATGATGGATTATGCCAGCGATTCAGAGCATTTTTATGCTCTATATAAAATCAATCACATACAACAGAAAAGAAAATTATTTTTCTCGTTGTTTTTGTTAGAAAATAACCTATTTTTATCAATTCTACTCTCCCTCTTCATGAAAAAGCAGCTAAGTCGTCTCATCATAAATCCGTAAACAAGAATCTCAAGAAAGATAAAAAACGCCAAGAAAAACGCTTGAACGAAACGGCTATTAAAGCTCAAAAACAGCATAATACCGAACTGATCTATCATATTCATGCCACCATTACGCATCACTTTCCTGAGCTTTTTGATTGGATGCGAAAAATAGAAGATCCTCGACTTAAATCCTCAGATTATGAATTGGCTGCACACTTAACGGCTTGCCTCGCCATGTTCTTATTTAAGACAGGTTCGCGTAATGAATACAATCAAAAACGAGAAAACCTTCAGTTTCAGAAAAATTATAAAAAGTTGTTTGGTTTTTCCATGCCTCACGGAGATTCTGTCCACAATGTGATTAAATTACTGGATGAATCTCAACTTGAACAACTCAATCAGAAAATGGTCCAGATTCTGCTTAAACGCAAGGTGTTCCACAAAAGCCGTTACCGGCATCACTGGTTTAGAATCGCCATTGATGGGACGGGGGTGGTCAGCTTTGATCATCAGCATTGCCAGAAATGTCTGCATCAAACCTCAACAAAAGGGAAAACCACGTACTCACATAAAGTTCTGGACGCGCGCTTAGTCACGCCTAATGGCTTCTCAATTTCCATTGCCAGTGAATGGATTGAAAATCCTGAAGCCTATAACAAGCAAGATTGTGAGCGTAAAGCCTTTACGCGCTTGGCCATTAAATTAAAAAAAGCGTATCCACGCCTCCCCCTGATTATTTTAGCGGATGGTCTTTATCCTTATGAAGGATTCTTTGCTGTTTGCAAGACGAATCAATGGGCTTATCAGCTGACGTTTAAGCAAGGCAACCTACAAACCGTATGGAATAAAGTATATGCAGAGCAACTTATTCATCCGGATAATCATTTTTCAGAGCGCTGTTATTCAAGTGGGCAAAAGGTAGTCGATCAGGATTTTAGCTGGGTGAATGATATTGATTACCGAGGCTATACGCTTAACTGGTTAGAGTGCTGTGAAACGACAACCGTGATGAAAGACAAGGATGGCATCAGCGAAAAAATAGCCACAACCGCCTACTTTGTTCATATTACCGATTTGCCCTTAAATAAAAAAAACAGTGCCAACAGTAGTCATACTGGACGCTTGAGGTGGAAAA
>DAOURZ010000456.1 GCA_030627475.1 Deltaproteobacteria bacterium
GTGGATATGTCGAGGATTTTTGCGAAACCTTTATGCGCAAGAGATCGGCGCAGATTGAATAAAAAATCGCTCAATTTAGGTTAAAGTACAAAAAATAAGGCCTTACGAATGACACTATCAAGCATAAACGCAACGAAAATTGGCCAAAGGACGGTTTTGACTCCCCTTGGGGCATTAACTTATAAGAACTGTGAAGAACTTGAGATCGTGTTTAATAAGTCTGCCAACCAACAGAAAACAGATATTGTTCTGGATTGCAAAAACGTTTCCTACATAGACAGCAAGGCGTTGGAACTTATGGTACAGATGCATGAATCGCTGAAAAACCAGGGTAGTATATTGCAAATAATCAGTCTAAATGCACTTTGTAATGACATATTACTTGTAACGCGGCTATCGCACACTTTCAATGTTTATAAAGATATCCATGAAGCCATAAAAAATACGCCATGAAAACGGATTTCAGTATGCAAAAAATAAGGCTCGGAGATATTCTGGTACAGCAGGGTCGGCTTACGCCTGAACAACTGATCATGTTTCTTCGTGTTCAAAAGAAAACCGGCAAACCCATTGGGCGTATTCTGATCGAACAAGGTATCCTGACCGAAGAAGAGTTGAAATATATCCTCGGAGAACAACTCGGGATTCCGCACATCTGGCTGCGCAAAGGTTTAATAGATCCCTGGATTGTCAATATTTTACCGAAAGAAAAGGCGCTTCGTTTTCAGGTTATTCCTATGTTTCGTGTAAACAATGTTCTGACTTTGGCTACGGCTGATCCAAATGCCATTTTTGTATTTGATGAAGTTTCCAGGATTACCGAACTGGAAGTTCAGCCGGTAATATGCCGTTCGAGCGATATTGTTGAGGCCATCCATAAATACTATCGTGAAGAAATAACTATTGATGAAGTCATGAGCGGAATTGATGAATCAGATATTGAAATTATTGAAACTGCTACTGACAAAGGGATTGATGAACTCGCTGAAATGGCAGCGGGAAGCCCGATAATCAACCTGACTAACAAGATACTTCTGAGGGCGATCCGTGACAGGGCAAGCGATATACACATTGAACCTCAAAAACTACTGTGTCGGGTGCGGGTTCGAATTGATGGGCTTTTGTATAAATTTATGTCACTCAAAATGGAAATGCACCCATCCGTTGTTTCCAGGCTCAAGATTATGGCTAATCTTGATATAGCGGAAAGGCGTATTCCTCAAGACGGTCGCATTCAGGTTAATGTGGATGGCCGAACAATTGATCTTAGATTCTCATCTATGCCGAGCGTTCACGGCGAAAAGGTGGTTTTGAGGATTCTGGACAAGAATAAAGCCCTCCTGGATATCAATAAGTTGGGGTTTGACACTAAGATACTAAATCAATTCAAGTCAGTTCTAAAGAAACCTTATGGTCTTATTTTAGTCTGCGGCCCAACCGGATGCGGAAAAACCACGACCCTTTATTCAGCAATAACCACTCTCAACAGCAGTGAAAAAAATATTATAACAATTGAAGATCCCGTAGAATATCAGTTAGATAATATAACTCAAAGCCAGGTAAAGGAACTTATCGGTCTTACCTTTGCCAGGTTTTTAAAACATGCCCTCA